>NZ_VNIB01000003.1 GCF_008124615.1 Geothermobacter ehrlichii | reverse complement strand
TTGGCGGCGGCCACCGAGGAGGCCATCATCCCCTGCACGGCGCCGATCTTGAGCTTGGCGATGACGTCCTTCTCCCCGCCGAGCTGCGCCAGGGGACGGAAATCGACATAGAGCCGGCCGCCCGATTTTTCCCAGACGGCGTCACGGATCCGGTAGCCGACGGCGATCCCCTCGATGACCGGATGCGAGATGTTGGAGAGGATGTAGGTGTACTTGGCACCGGATGGATCGAATTTCGGCTTCCAGGCGGCCAGGGGGTCTTTCTTCTTTTCGGCGGCGAAGCAGGGAGCGGCGAGCAGGGTCACGAGTAACAGGGCAATCAGAACGGACGTTCTTTTCATCAGACACCTCCACTGGTTGGAATGGTGCCCGGCGCCGACAGAGCGACGGCCGGACAATTGTTGACCCGACGACAACCGACAAAGCCTCTGCCCGTTCACGGGAGACGGCTTGACCCGAATCTGATTTCACAGACGTTCATGCCGCCGACATACGGCACTATCCGCTAGTAAAAATAATACGCTGTTTTATAATAGAATTTCCAGTAATTTTTGGTGTTCAAACAAATAATTTTCGATGCAAAACCCTATAAAACAAAAATTGTTCTATCTTGTTGCGGAATGTTTCCGCCGACCTGCCGTCAGCCGGGCTCGAGCCCCTTGACCAGACTGCGCAGGGCGTCGTTGTAGGGCGTCGGCACCCCGGCCCGCTGGCCGTACTCGCGGATCTTGCCGTTGATGTAGTCGATCTCGGTGATGCGTCCGGCCTCGATATCCTGCAGCATCGACGGCTTGTGTCGGCCGGCGCTCTTGATGTAGTCCATGCAGTCGAGATAGAAATCGGACCCGAGGCTGATCTCGTTGGCCCGTGCCACCATGGTTCCTTCCTTGAGCAGGGCATCGACCAGACCGAACAGGATCGGATCGTTGATCACCTCGAACATGGTCTTGCCGGTCACGGCGCAGACCGGGTTCATGCACGAGTTGTTGACCGTCTTGCGCCAGACCATGTTACGGATGCTGTCGGTATGGCAGGTGTCCAGCCCGCAGGCGGTGAAAACCCGGCAGATGGCGAGAGCCGCCTCGCGGGCAGTCGGGTCGAGCTCCTGCAGGTAGTGCGGCCGGTGATGAAAGGCGAGACGAACCTGCGCCGGTCCCTCGAGCAGGCAGCCGTAATTGACCACCGCCCGCATCACCGCCTTCTTGCCCAGCCGCTCGGCCAGCACCCGCTCGGTGTCGATGCCGTTCTGCCAGCTGACGACATAGCGCCCCTCACCGATGAAGTGTTCGAGCGCCGAGGCGATGATCGGCAATGCCGTCGCCTTGACGGTCACGATCACCACGTCGGGCGGATCATCGCCGAGCAGGTCGACCCGGGTGGTGGAGCGGCCGACCCGGGCCTGGAAATCATCGGTCCCGGTGATGCGGATGCCCGGGTCGAGGGTCGGCTCCAGCAGTGCCGGCACCACGTCGCACAGGGTGACCTCGCAGCCTCCCCGCGCCAGGAAGGCGGCGACGGTACAGCCGACCGGCCCGGCGCCGACCACGGCAAAGTTTTTCGGACTGTAGCCGCCCGTTTCGCTCATTGACATCCCCTCCTCAGGTCCGCGCCTCGAGAATCCCGAACGACTCGGCGTCGAGCAGTTTTCTGCCGTTGCGGGTCAAAATCTCGATGGCGGCGTCGACATCACTGAAGCTGAAGATCATCACCGCCTTGCCGGCCGTCGCCCCGGCCACGGCGTACATGTACTCGACGTTGACCCGCGAATCGAGAAACAGCTCGAGGATGTCGGCCAGCTGCCCCGGCGAATCCTCGATCTCGACGGCGACCACATCCTCGACCCGGGCCGGGATGTGGCGCTCCATGACCACCGCCCGGGCGGCGGCCAGGTCGGAGACCACGATCCGCAGCACGCCGAAGTCGTGGGCGGAATCGCAGATGCAGTTGGCCCGCAGGTTGATGCCGGCGTCCCCCATCGCCCTGGTGACGGCGTGCAGCCGCCCCGGCGCGTTTTCCAGCGGAATGGAGAGCTGTTTCAGCTTCATCGTCCCCCCTATTTCGGCTCGAGGGCCTTGACCAGCCCGCGGATCATGGTGTTGTAGGGGGTGGCGACCCCGGCCTGGAAACCGTACTCGACGATCTTGCCGTTGATGTAATCGATCTCGGTCCGGCGGCCGGCCTCGATGTCCTGCAGCATCGACGGCTTGTGGTTGCCGGCGCTCTTGATGTAGTTGATGGCGAAGGGATAGTAGTTGGAACCGAGGGAAAATTCGTTGATCCGGGCCACGGCGATCCCTTCCTTGATCAGGGAGTCGACCAGGTCGAAGGTGATCGGATCGTTGATGATCTCGACCATGGTCATGCCGGTCACCGCGCACAGCGGATTCATGCAGGCGTTGAGCACCGTCTTGCGCCAGACCATGTCGGCGATCGCCGTGGTGTGATGGGTATCGAGCCCGCACTCGGTGAGCACCCCGGCGATGGCTATGGCGGCGTCCCGCGACTGCGGGTCAAGCTCCTGCAGGTAGTGCGGCCGGTGATGGAAGGCCAGCCGAACCTGGCCGGGCCGGACGGGAACGCAGCCAAAATTGACCACGCCGCGCATCACCGCCCTGGCGCCAAGGTGCTCGGCCAGAACCTGTTCGGTATCGATGCCGTTCTGCCAGCTGATGACATAGCGCCCCTCATCGACAAAGCTCTCCAGGGCGGAGGCGATCAGCGGCAGGGCGGTCGCCTTGACGGTCACGAAGATGACGTCGGGCGGATCGTTGCCCAGATCGTCCACCGAGGTGGTAGTGCGCGCAACCCTGGCCTGCAGGTTGTCGACGCCCTCGATGAGGATGCCGGGATTCAGCGCCGGTTCGAGCAGATCCGGGATGACGTCACACAGGGTAACTTCGTACCCTCCCCAAGCAAGAAACGCCGCGACAACGCTGCCGACAGGGCCGGCGCCGATGACTGCAAACCGCCTGGGCTGATAGGTGCTTTCAGTACTCATGAAACCTCCCGATGCAGAGGAAGCTGACGGTTGAGATCACTGCGGATTTTCAAGAATCCCGAAGGAATCGGCGTCGAGAATCCGGATGTTGCTCTCCTGCAACAGCCTGATGGCCAGATCGTTGTCGCTGAAGCTGAAAACCATCACCGCTTTGCCGGACGAGGTGCCGGCCAGGGCATACATGTACTCGACGTTGACCTGGTTCTCCATCAGCACCTTCAGCACCTTCGCCAGGCTGCCGGGGGCGTCGACGATCTCCACCGCGACCACATCGTCGACCCGGGCCGGCAGCTGCTTCTCCATGATGATCCGCCGCGCCTTGGCGACATCGGAGACCAGAATGCGCAGCACGCCGAACCCAGAGGTGTCGGAGATGCAGAGTGATCTCAGGTTGATGCCGGCCTCGCCGAAGGCGTGCGTCGCCTCGTAGAGGCGCCCCGGCGCGTTTTCAAGAAAGATCGAAATCTGTTTCAGCTTCATGGGCAACTCCTTCGTCGTCGACGGAATCAGGCCGCCGCGCCGCCGGCCAGCGCCTTCAGGTTGACCTCGACCCCCTTGTCTTTCGAAACCTGCTTCACGACCTCGGTGATGACCTCTTCGTCGAGCGGCAGATGCTTCATCACCGTGCCGACCATGACCATGTTCACCGCCTTGCCGTTGCCGGCCTCGCGGGCGATGGAGAGCGCCTCGACTCCCTTGGCTTCGGGACAGATGGCGGCGATCTGCTGCTCGACATCGGGCGGATAGACCGCCAGGCCGGAGGCGACGGTGCTCGGATTGATCGGAACCCGGTTGTAGACCAGGCGGCCGGCCGGCTTCAGGTAGTGGATATAGCGCAGGGCCTCCAGCGGCTCGAAGGAGATCAGCAGATCGGCCGTCCCCGGTGTGACCACCGGCGAGGCAACCTCTTCGCCGATGCGGACGAAGCTGATCACGCTGCCGCCGCGCTGGGCCATGCCGTGCACTTCGTTCTGCTTGACATCCAGCCCGCTGGCCAGGGCACTTTCCGCCAGCACCCGGGAAGCCATCAGCACTCCCTGGCCGCCGACGCCGGCTATGACGATATTAAAGATTGGCATTGTTCGCTCCCTCGATTTCATGCATCGCGTCGAATTTGCACATCTGGCCACAGACCCCGCAGCCGTTGCAGACATTGGGATCAATCCGCACCTTTGGCTTCTCGCCGGTGGCGGTCAGCCCCAGGGCCATGCAGGCAACCTTGAGACAGGCGCGGCAGCCGGTGCACTTCTCCTGGTCGACGGTCATGGCGGGCTTGCGGATCCGGTAGCGCAGGATGCAGGGATTGCGGTCGATCAGCACGTAGGGACCGGGCGTCTCCAGCCCCTTCTTGATCGCCGCCTCGGTGGCGGCGAGATCGTAGGTGTTCAGCTCGAAAACGTTGTCGATGCCCAGCGCCTTGACCAGGGGCACCATCTCCACCTGCCGGGTCGGCTGGCCCTCCAGAGTCCGGCCGGTTCCCGGATTCTCCTGGCCGCCGGTCATGCCGGTGGTGCGGTTGTCCATGATGATGACCAGGGCGTCGCCACCATTGAAGGCCATGCTCAGCAGCCCGGTCATGCCGGAATGGAAGAATGTGGAATCGCCGATCACCGCCACCGGCTTCTGCGCACGGCCGGCGATGGTGTTGACCTTGGCCATGCCGTGGGCGGCGCTGATGCTGGCCCCCATGTCGATCACCGAGTGCATGGCCCCCATCGGCGGCAGTGCCCCCAGGGTGTAGCAGCCGATATCGCCGGAGACGAAGACCTTGAGCTTGCTGAGGATGGTGAACAGGCCGCGATGGGCGCAGCTCGGGCAGAAGACCGGCGGCCGCTGCGGCAGCCCCTCCACCGGTGCGGGAGCGGCAACCTCGCCGCCGTCGAGGGCGGCGCGCAAAAGATCGGCGTTGATCTCGCCGCACAGCGGCAACTTGTCCTTGCCCACGGCGACCTCGATGCCCATGGCGCGGATCTGCTCCTCGAAGATGCCGTCCATCTCCTCGACCACCACCAGCTTGCGTACGGAGCCGGCGAACTCGCGGATCTTCCGCTCCGGCAACGGATGTGCCAGACCCAGCTTGAGGATGGAGGCGTTCGGAAAGGCCTCGCGGGCGTGCTGGTAGGCCACGCCGGAGGTGACGATGCCGAGTTCGGTATCGCGCATTTCGACCCGGTTCAGCGGCGTGGTTTCAGCGAATTCCCGCAGCGCGAGCATCCGCTCCTCGACCACGACGTGCCGCTGGCGGGCGAAGTTCGGCAGCATCACGTACTTGGGCACCTCCTTCTGCCAGTCACCGATCCGCGGCGCCAGCTTCTCCCCCGGCACCACCACTCCCTTGGCATGGGAAATCCGCGTGGTGGTGCGCAGCATGACCGGGGTGTCGAACCGCTCGGAGATCTCGAACCCGGCCCGCACCATGTCGTAGGCGTCCTGCGAGTCGGCCGGATCGAGCAGCGGCACCTTGGCGAAGCGGGCGTAGTTGCGGCTGTCCTGCTCGTTCTGCGACGAATGCATGCCCGGATCGTCGGCCACCATCAGGATCAGCCCGGCGTTGACCCCGGTGTAGGAGAGGGTCAGCAGGGCGTCGGCAGCGACATTGACCCCGACGTGCTTCATCGTCGCCAGCGACCGCCCGCCGGCGATGCTGGCACCGATGGCCGCCTCGAGGGCGACTTTTTCGTTGGCCGCCCACTCGCAGTAGACCTCGCCCAGGCGGGCGACTTCCTCCAGAGTCTCGGTACTGGGAGTTCCCGGATAGCCGGAGGCGAAAACGCCGCCGGCGTCGGTAAAACCGAGCGCTATGGCTTCATTGCCGGAAATGATCTTCTTCATTCAATCCTTCCCTTTTCGATGGGCTCCAAACAGGAGCCTGTTGTGATTATTTAGGACGCCGATCCTGGATTCGCTTCGCCTTTCCCTGACTGCGCGGAATGCTGCCGGGCGGCACCAGGTCGATGTCGACGCTGATGCCGATGACGTCCTTGATGTCGTGCTGCAGGTTGCGCTTCTTGCTGCGCACCGCGGCGACGTCCTCGAGGATGTCGAACTCGTCCCCCTTGAGAATGTCGGCCGCCGCCTTGATCATGAACTCCTCGGTCACCTCGACCTTGACCCGCAGCGAATCCATCGCCCCCTTGCGCTCGACGACGACCATGTAGTGCGGAGAAACCCCTTCGCGCCTCATGATCACCGCCTCGATCTGCGACGGAAAGACGTTGACGCCGCGGATGATCAGCATGTCGTCGCTGCGCCCGCTGACCCGGGCCATCTTGACCAGCGTCCGGCCGCAGGAGCAGGTGCCGTAGGTGAGCCGGGAGATGTCCCGCGTCCGGTAGCGCAGCAGCGGCTGCCCGAACTTGTTGATGGTGGTGAAGACCAGCTCGCCCTCCTCGCCGGCCGGCAGCACCTCGCCGCTGTCGGGATCGATGATTTCCGGATAGAAGAAATCCTCGTTGATGTGCAGGCCGTCCTGCTCCTCGACACACTCGAAGGAGACGCCGGGACCGGTGATTTCGGACAGGCCGTAGATGTCGCAGACCTTGATGCCGAACCTGTCCTGGATCGAGTGGCGCATCGATTCGCTCCAGGGCTCGGCACCGCACAGGGCCACCCGCAGCTTCAGTTGCCGGAAATCGACCCCCATCTGCTCGCCGACCTCGTGGATATGCATCAGGAACGAGGGGGTGGAAGTGAGTGCCGTGGAGCCGAAATCCTCCATCAGCATGATCTGCTTCTGGGTGTTGCCGCCGGAGATGGGAACCACCCCGGCGCCGATACGCAGGGCGCCGTAGTGCATCCCCAGACCTCCGGTGAACAGGCCGTAACCGAAGATGTTCTGCACCACGTCGTCGCGACCGATGCCGGCGCCGGCGCAGGTGCGGGCCATAGCCTCGGACCAGACCTCCAGATCCTGCCTGGTGTAGCAGACCACGATCGGCTTGCCGGTGGTGCCGGAGGTGGCATGATATTCGACGATCTCCTCGGGCGAGACGCAAAACATGCCGAAGGGGTAATGATCGCGCAGGTCCTGCTTGGTGGTAAAGGGAAGCCGCCGGATGTCGTCCAGCGAGCGGATGTCTTCCGGGGACACTCCCAGCTCGTCAAGTTTCTTCCGGTAATGGACGTTCCGCTCGTAGACGTAACGGACTGTCCGCTGCAGACCGGCCAGCTGGATGGCCTGCATCTCGTCGCGACTGATGGTCTCCTCTTTACTCCAAGCCATGATTCCCACCCCTTGTTGTTATTGACACGTCGTTACAGATACTTCAGCTCCTTCGCCTTCTCCCTGATCTCGTCCCGGAACCGCGGATGGGCGATCTCGATCAGCGCCGCGGTCCGCTGGCGGACGGTCTTGCCGTAGAGATCGGCCACTCCGTACTCGGTGACCACGTAATGGACATGGTTGCGGCTGGTGACCACGCCGGCGCCGGTCTTCAGCGTGGGGACGATGCGGCTGACCACCGATCCGTCCCGCAGGGTCGAGGTGCTCGGCAGGGCGATGATCGGCACCCCGCCCCTGGAGCGGGAGGCACCGTAGATGAAATCGAGCTGGCCGCCGACCGCCGAGTGCATCCGGGTACCGATGCTGTCGGCGCAGACCTGGCCGGTCAGGTCGATCTCGATCGCCGAGTTGATCGCCACCATGCGCTCGTTCTGCGCCACCACGAAGGGGTCGTTGACATACTCGGTGCGGTGCAGCTCGACCAGCGGATTGTTGTCGACCCAGTCGTAGAGCCGCTTGGTGCCGAGCAGAAAACCGCAGATGATCTTGCCCGGATGCAGGGTCTTGCGGGCGCCGGTCAGCACCCCGGCCTCGACCAGGTCGATCACCCCGTCGGAGATCAGCTCGGAATGTACGCCGAGGTCCTTCTTGTCCTTGAGAAACCTGAGCACGGCGTTGGGAATCGCCCCGATTCCCATCTGCATGGTCGCCCCGTCGGGAATCAGCCCGGCGATGTGCGCGGCGATCCCCTCGACCACGTCGCCGTCGGCATC
Organism: Geothermobacter ehrlichii; assembly: GCF_008124615.1. Taxonomy (NCBI): domain Bacteria; kingdom Pseudomonadati; phylum Thermodesulfobacteriota; class Desulfuromonadia; order Desulfuromonadales; family Geothermobacteraceae; genus Geothermobacter; species Geothermobacter ehrlichii. The sequence goes on along the minus strand of NZ_VNIB01000003.1, from coordinate 269,095 downwards.
GTCCCCCATCGGCATCTCGAACAGCGGCGTATCGGCCGGCACGATGTAGTCCATCCGCTCGATGGGGAAAGCGGTATCGCCCAGGGTGCGCGGCATCTGCTCGTTGACCAGGGCGATCACCGTCTTCGCCACCTCGGCCGCCGAAATGGTCAGGCCCGACTCCGCCCCCATGGAACAGACGCCGTTCTCGTCCGGCGGCGAGACATGGACCAGGGCCACATCGAGAGGCAGGTGGCCGTTCTTGAACAGCAGGGGAAACTCGGAGAGCATCACCGGGGTGAAGTCGGCCCGCCCCTCGTTGATCGCCCGGCGGACGTTGGCGCTGATGAACATCGAATTGACGCGCAGATGACCCTCCATCTCCGGCGCCACGTAGTCGTCCGGACAGATGGTCAGCGGATGGCAGATCTCGACGTCACGCAGCTCGGGCGCCCGCCTGACCAGGGCGTCGAGCAGCGGCAGCGGCACCGAGGCGTTGCCGGTCAGAAAGACCCGGTCTCCCGACTTGATCGCCTTGACCGCCTCGTCCGGGGTGGTGATACGCGACCGATACACCTCTCGCCAGTCAGCTCCCTGTTCCATCGCCTCTTTTTGCATCGTCAACCCCTTCGTCTTCCGGGGTGGGCCGGGCCCACCACCTGGCTCCTGTCGCCGGCGGACAGAGCCCGCACCGCGACGTTGTCAGATCCGGATGCGGCCGTCGACGGCGACGGCGCCGTCGGCAAAGGCCATGACCGGGTTCAGATCCATCTCCCGGATCATCGGCAGGTCGGTCAGCAGCTGCGACACCCGCTGGATCAGCGTGATCACCGCCTCCCGGTCGATGCCGGCCTCGCCGCGCACCCCGTCAAGCAGGGCGGCGGTCTTGATGCCGGACAGCATCTCCTCGGCCTCGGTCCGGGTCACCGGAGCGATCTTGAAGACCACGTCCTTGAGCACCTCGACATAGATGCCGCCGAGGCCAAACATCACCAGGTGCCCCAGTCCGCGTTCGGCGCTGGCGCCGACGATCAGCTCACGGCCGCCGGGCATGAACTTCTGCACCAGGAAACGCAGCTCGCCATGGCTGCCGAGACGCGCCTGCATCTCCTCGACGGCGGCGCGAACCGCCTCGCCATCGGCGAGATTGACGGCGACGCCGCCCATGTCGCTCTTGTGATCGATGGCGGCGCAGTCGACCTTGACCACCACCGGGTAGCCGATCCGCTCGGCGGCGGCGACCGCCTGGCCGGCGTCGTCGGCCATCGCCCAGGGCGCCACCGGAATGCCGTAGGCCTCGAAGATGGCGTAGACCTCCTCGGCCGAGAGCACCGACCGCTCTTCCCGCCCTGCCCGCTCGATCACCTCCCGGGCGCGGGCGGCGTCGACGTCGGTGAAGGTTTCCGGCACGCCGATGTCGCGCTGCCGAATGCGCCCGTAGCGGACCAGGGCGCCGAGAGCGCGGGCGGCGTCGCCCGGATTGGCGTAGAAAGGCACGCCGCCTTCCTTGAGAATCGCCATCGTCTTCTGGAAGCGCTCCAGCTTGAGATTGGTCATGAAGTTGCAGACCAGCGGCTTGCGCCCCTGGCGGCTGACCTCGACGATCTGCCGCGCCACCTCGTCGGTGTCGGTGAAGGGCGCGGTGACGAAATTGATGAAGATGCAGTCGATCTGCTCCTCGTCGAGCAGTACGTCGAGGGCGGCCCTGAACTGCGGCCCGCCGGCGGTGGCGACCACGTCGATCGGGTTTTCCAGCGCCGCCTCGGGGAACTGGGTCTCCCGCAGGCGGGCGATGGCCGCCTCGGAAAGTCTGGGCACTTCGAGATCGAAATCGACCAGGACGTCGGTGGCGATGACCGCCGGACCGCCGGTGTTGGTGATGATGCCGATCCGGTTGCCCTTCGGAATCGGCTGGCTGGAGAAGGCCATCGCCGCGCGCACCATCTCGCCCTCGTCGCGGAAGGGCAGAATGCCGATCTTCTCGAAGATCAGCTCGGTGGCGATATCGACCCCGGCCAGCGAGCCGGTGTGCGAGGAGGCGGCCTTGGCGCCCTCCTCGGTGCGGCCGGCCTTCATCGCCAGGATCGGCTTGCGCGCCGCCACCTCGCGGGCGGCTTCGAGAAATTCGCGCGGCTTGTCAAAGCCTTCGGTGTAGAGCAGGATGGCCCGCGTCCCCTCGTCCTCGCCGTAGTACTGGATGATCTCGGGAATCGACACGTCGCAGGCGTTGCCGTTGGAGGCGTAGAGCCGCTGGCCGATGCCGAGGTCGTCCAGCGCCTGCATGATCAGGGCGCCGACGCCGCCGGAAAGCGCCACGACCGAGATGCTGCCCGGCTCGGGATAGGTGAAGGTGAAGTTGCAGTAGGCCTTCACCTTCGGATCGGAATTGATGATCCCCTGGCAGTTGGGACCGAACACCCGGATACCGTAGGCGCGGGCATGCTCGAGAAACTCCGCCTGCAGCCTGGCCCCTTCCTCGCCCAGCTCGCTGAAGCCGGCGGTGTTGATGATCACCGCCTTGACCCCCTTTTCGCCGCACTCTTTCATCGCCTGGGGGACGAAGCGGCTGGGGACGATGATGTGGGCCAGGTCGACTTCGCCGGGCACTTCGGCCAGCGAGGGATAGGCCTTGAGGCCGCAGACTTCCGGCGCCTTGGGATTGATCGGGTAGATCTGGCCGGTGTAGCCGTAGCGCTGCAGGTTGCGGATGATCACGTTGCCGATCGAGAGCTCCTTGGTGGAGGCGCCGACCAGGGCAACAGCCTTGGGCCAAAACAGGGCGTCAAGCATGGCGTTTGCTCTCCTCAAGCTGTTCGATGAAAGCTTCGACATTGGTGCGGGTCTGTTCGTCGGAAATACAGCGCAGATCGTTGAGATCGCCGGAGATCACCAGGCTGGGAATGCCGGTCTCGTTCTCCAGGCGCTGGGGCATGCCGTAGCGGTTGTTGGAGTTGCAGGGACAGGTCTTGGCGTCGTGGTAGATGATGCCGTCGATGCGGAATTTTTCCAGCATCTGCTTGATGTAGCGCTCCTTGTAGGCGTCGGAGCGGACGATGAACAGGCTCAGGTAGGCACGGGCCATGCTGCGGATCGGATCCTGCGGATCGAAGTCGGGAAAGATCCAGCTGCTGCAGTAGGTGGAGACCAGAACACTCGCCCGCAGCCCGGCGAACATCTCGGAATGCTGCCGCAGTCGGCCCCAGACCGGCATCCCCTCCCAGTAGATGCGGTAGCGCTCGTCATCGACCGCGCCGACACCGGAAGCGATCCGCTCTTCCAGCTCGGCCAGCAGCAGCCGGTAATAGTCGACCGCCTGCCGGGTGCCGCGCAGCACCACCGCCGGCCCCATGTGGATGGTGCCGTCGAAAAAGGTCAGCGGCGACGGGGTGGCGGAGGCGGTCTCCAGCACCTGCCGCCAGAGCTCGGTGCACTCGCGGGACAGGGCCACCGTCTCGCGCAGCCGTTCCATGTCGAGCCTGCTGCCGGCGACCTCTTCCAGGGTCGGGATCAGCGCCTCGATCTGCCGGCTGACATCGTCGACCAGAATCTCGCTGACCTCGGTGAAATTCTTCGGCGAGGTGATGCCGATGCAGGGGACGTCGAACTCGCGCGCGTACCAGGAGAACCAGTCCTGGACGTCGCGGCACTGGTTGGTATTGAAGACCAGCACGTCGGGCCGGGGCGGACCCTCGATGCCGGGATAGGCCTTGGAAAGGGGCGAGATCCCCTTGCGGTAGGCGCCGATGTCGGCGGTCAGGTAGGAGCAGATGTCGGGCGAGTAGCCGATGGCGTTGGCCTCCGGAATCAGCTCGGTCGCCATCCGGGTGGCGCCGAGCATGGCGGCGTGGTTTTCCGGAAAGTGCACCGCAAACCCCATCGCCCGCAGCAGTTCGGCCGGGCCGACGCTGGTGCACCAGGCGACCTTGCGGGTGGGGGAGGCGGCCGCGGCGTTGAGGTCGTAGAAGTACTCGGACATGATCTTCATCATCTGCCCGGTGGATTCGATCTTCTTGCGTGCCGGTTGCTTCTCCTGCGCCATGACTCCTCCCGCGAAGCTGTTTCGTGTTCTACCTGTCCGTCATCCTGGTGAACCTTCCGGCCTCTTCGCCACTCGCTCCAGGCACCAAGGTCACCAAGAAAACCTTCAAACCTTTATGTCTCTTACCTCCAGCAGTTCTTCTTCTTTTTCCTTCTTGGTGCTCATGGCATCCTGGCGGCCGCCATGAGATTTCACAGGCATCGGTCGGCTTCCTCCAAGGCAAAGAGTGACGCGCCGATGGCGCCGGTCAGCTGGGGATGGTTCGGCAGCAGCACCGGCCGGTCGATCAGCTCCTCGGTCATCTCCACCAGGTAGGGGTTGTGGGCCACCACTCCCCCACACAGAACGACCTTTTCGGTCAGCGAGTCCATCTCCAGAACCCGCTTGATCATGGAATAGAAGATGCCCTTGATGATGTCGGCGACCGGCTTGCCGCGCCGGATGTTCTCCAGCACCTCGGTGGCTGAAAAGACGGTGCAGTAGCTGCCGAGCCTGATCGTCTCGGTCGCCTGGCGGGCCATCTCGTTCATCTGTTCCAGGGGGATGTCGAGCCGGGCCGACATCTCTTCGAGAAAGGCGCCGGTGCCGGCGGCGCACTTGCGGTTCATCTTGAAGCTGTCACGCCGCCCCGCGGCATCGAGCTTGATGATCTTGTTGTCCTGGCCGCCGATGTCGATGATGGTGATCGCCTCTGGAAAGCTGTGGTGGCAGCCGCGGGCGTGACAGCTGATCTCGGTCCGGGTCCGGCTGGTGATGAAGGCGACATTGTTGCGTCCGTAGCCGGTGGCGACCGCCCCGGCCACATCGTCCGCTCCGGCGTCGGCCATCCGCAGGGCGTCCTCGAGGCAGGCGGCCGCGGCGGCGGCGAAATCGACACCCGATTTCTTCACCGCGTGGCCGAGCAGCGTCGCCCGGCTGTCGAGCACGACAACCTTGGTCCGCGACGCCCCCAGATCAAGACCGACATAGACAGGTTTGGCCATTTTTGCCTCGATGGCACGGCTCGCCGTGCCGCAACGCCCGGATGACGGGCCCGGCCGGGCCCGTCATCCGGGCAACGGTTAGCTGCGAAACGCCGGAATTCCGGTGATTTCCTGACCGATGATCAGGGTGTGCATGTCATGGGTTCCCTCGTAGGTGTAGATCGATTCGAGGTTGGCCATGTGGCGCATGATCGGGTATTCGCCCATGATGCCGTTGGCGCCGAGAATGGTCCGGGCGGCGCTGGCGATCTCGCGGGCGATGTTGGCGTTGTTCATCTTGGCCATGGAAACCTGGGCCGGGGTATAGGTGCCGGCATCCTTGAGCCGGCCGAGCTGGTAGGCGAGCAGCTGTCCCTTGGTCAGTTCGGTGACCATCTCGGCCAGCTTCTTCTGCTGCAGCTGGGTGGCGGCGATCGGCCGGTCGAACTGGATCCGGTTCAGGGCGTAGTCGAGCGCCGTCTGGTAGCACATCTCGGCGGCGCCGAGGGTGCCCCAGGCGATGCCGTAGCGGGCCTGGGTCAGGCAGCCGAGCGGCCCCTTGAGGCCGACCACGCCCGGCAGCAGGCTTTCTTCCTCGTCGACGATGACATCCTCGAGCACCAGCTCGGAGGTGACCGAGGCGCGCAGGCTCCACTTGCCCTTCATCTGCGGAGCGGAGAAGCCGGGGGTGTCGGTCGGCACCAGGAACCCGCGGATCCCCTCGTCGGTCTTCGCCCAGACCACCGCCACATGGGCGATGCTGCCGTTGGTGATCCACATCTTGGTGCCGTTGATGCGCCACTTGCCGTTCCCCTCACGCACCGCCCTGGTGCGCATGCCGGCCGGGTTGGAACCGAAATCGGGTTCGGTCAGGCCGAAGCAGCCGATCACCTCGCCGGTGGCCATCTTCGGCAGCCAGTACTCCTTTTGCGCCTCGGTGCCGTAGGCATAGACCGGATACATGACCAGGGAACTCTGCACCGAAACGAAGCTGCGCAGCCCCGAGTCGCCCCGCTCCAGCTCGTAATTGAGCAGGCCGTAGGCGACATTGGACAGCCCGGCACAGCCGTACTTTTCCGGCAGGTTGGAACCGTAGAAGCCGAGTTCGCCCATCGGACGGATCAGGTGCTCGGGAAAGGTCTCGGTCTGGGCGCACTCCTCGATGATCGGCAGGACATGCTCGTTGACGAACTGCCGGGCGGTCTCCCGCACCAGTTTCTCTTCATCGGTCAGCAGGCCCTGCAGGCCCATGTAATCGGTCATTTCGGTGGTCAGATTCATGGCGGCTCCCTTTTCATGTTCCAGGATTCCTGAGCAAGAATTCTTCAGGATTCTTTCCCAACGCGTAAGTCGCAAAGGCCGCAGAGACGGAGGGGCACCGGATCTGAAAATCCATCTGCCCCTGCGCTCTCTGCATCTCGGCGCCTCTGCGTTAATTTTTTTTCATCGCTTCATGCACGTCCTGTTTTTCGTGACCTGTCAGTAGCGCGCCACCTCCGACTCGATGGTGCGCACCATGTTGACCAGCCGCGGGCCGATGTCATCTTCCAGCATGTGCGGCCGCAGCACGAAGGACGGCGCCGCGCAGTTGAAACTGAGCAGCCGGCAGCCGGCGATCGGCAGCATCGGCACGCCGACGGCGTTGACATCGCTGCGCCAGTCGCCGATGGAGAAACAGAAGCCGCGCTCCTCGTAGTCGCGCAGGGCCTGCTCGATGCCTGCCTTGTGCTTCGGCCAGGCGGCCTCGTCGCGCTTGCGGATATGGTCGAGCAGCTGGTCCCGCTCCTGTTCCGGCAGGCCGCAGAGCAGCGCCCGGCCCATGGCGGTAGTCGCGATCGGCACCCGGGTACCCGGTACCCGCCGCAAGGAGACGGTGGCGGCGGTGCTGTGCCGGCCGTCGAGATAGATCATCCCCAGCCGGTCGCGGGTACCGACCGAAACCACCGTGTGCGAGTAGTCGGCCAGCTCCTGCATCAGCGGTCGGGCGATCTTCAGCACTTCCATGTTGGTGAGCAGGGAATAGCCGAGTGAGAGCACCGAGGTGCCGAGCTGGTACTTGCCCAGCTTCTCGTCGTGGTACAGGTAGCCCATCTTGGTGAGGGTGTAGGTGAGGCGGGAGACGGTCGGCTTCGGCAGGCCGGTGCGGCGGGCGATATCCTGGTTGCCCAGGTGCCGGTCGTGCGGCCGGAAACAGCGCAGCACCTCCAGCCCACGCGCCAGTGCGGTCACGAACCGGCGGTCCTGGGCGGCATCCTCCGACTCGATGCCGAAGGCGTAATCCCGGTCGACCAGGTCGTCCCGGCCGTCTTTCGACTTCGGGCCGCCTTTCAACTTCAACTTATCGGTTGCCTGTTCGCTCATCGCGTCCTTTCCCGACCTTTCCTCTCCGGCGACTGACGGCCGCCACAAGCGGGCACGCCAGCTTTCGCGTGCTCCATCTCTACCGTAAAAGCGCCGCCCATGTCAAGGCAATAAAACGTTGTTTTTTGAAAATTAATTTCGCACTGCAAAATTTAACAACGTGGGGAACCTGCGCGAAAAGGGTTAAAAAATCGTCGAAATCTCATCAGACCACCCCCAACACAACGTCTAACTGCCCTGTATCAAAAATAAAAAAACCAATCTGCGGCCGACAGAAAAATTACTGTTTACAAACACTGTGTTGTCGGGTAGGATTTACAAAAATTGGAATTATATTTCGCATTGCGAAACTCAAGGCGGGACCAAACAGACCTGTCTTGACGCCGTTCGAAAACAAAACCATCACAATCAAAACGGAGAGGGCCAACAGATGAAACCGATCACAACCGTCGGGGTCGTCGGAGCGGGAACCATGGGCTCGGCGATCGCCCAGCACTTCATCATGAAGGGACTGCCGGTCATCCTGCTCGACCAGCAGGACGCCTTTCTGGAAAAAGGCGTCGGACACATCCGCTCGTCGCTGGAAGAGGCCATGCAGCGCAAGCTGATCGACGAGGCGGGCTTAGAGCAGATCCTCGGCCGGCTGCGCTGCACCACCGACCAGGCGGCGCTGGCCGAAGCCGACCTGGTGGTGGAGGCGATCTTCGAAAACCTGGAGGTCAAGAAGCAGTTGTTCGCCGAGCTGGAGCAGGTGGTCGGCGCCGACTGCATCCTGGCCAGCAACACCTCCTCCTTTCTGATCAGCGACATCGCCGCCGACCTGAAGACCCCCGAGCGGGTGGTCGGCGTCCACTACTTCTATCACGCGGCCAAGAACAAGCTGGTGGAGATCATTCCCGGCGAGAAGACCGACGGCGCCATCGTCAGCGCGCTGGAGAATTTCTACAGCTACTACGACAAGACTCCGATCCTGGTAAAGGACGCGCCCGGCTTCGCCGTCAACCGCTTCTTCGTTCCCTGGCTCAACGAGGCGGCCCGCCTCCTTGAGGAGGGCTTCGGCAGCATCGCCTTCATCGACCGGGTCGCCTGCGAGGTCTTCGGCGTCGGCATGGGGCCCTTCGCACTGATGAACGCCACCGGGGTGCCGATCGCCATGCACGCCGCCGACGGCCTGGCCGGCAAGCTCGGCCCCTTCTACGCCCCGGCGGAGATTCTCTGCAAGCAGGTCGAAGCGAAACAGGACTGGGACGTCGAGGACAGCACGCCGCTGAACGACGGCTCCGACCAGAAAGAGGTCGTCATCCGCCGCCTGGTCGGCGCCAGCCTCGGCGTCGCCGCGCAGATGGTCGACGAAGGGGTGGTCGACGCCACTTCCGCCGACCTGGGCGCCCGTGCCGGCCTGCGCTGGCCGGTCGGTCCCTTCGAACTGCTCGGCAAGCTCGGCCCGGACCGTGTGCGGGAGATGGTCGAAAGCGTCTTTTCCGCCTGGGACCTGCCCCTTCCGGCCTGTCTCGAGAAGGCGGCCGCCGGCCAGGCCCTCAGTCTCGACTGGGTGACCACCGAGGTCGTCGGCGACACCGGCTTCATCATCTTCAACCTGCCCGACCGGATGAATCCCCTCGGCGAGCAGGTCATGGAGCAGCTCGACCGCTGCGTCGACGAGCTCAACGCCCGTGACGACATCGACAGGATCATCATTCACGGCAAGGGCAAGGCCTTCATCGCCGGCGCCGACATCAAGTTCTTCCTCGACGCCATGGACGCCGGCGACCTGGACCGCATCCAGCGTTTCACCGAGTTCGGCCACCGGGTGCTGAACAAGATCGGCGCCTCGGACAAGACCACCTTCGCCTATCTCGACGGCCTGACCCTGGGTGGTGGCCTGGAGCTGGCGCTGGCCTGCGACTACCGCATCGGCACCCGCAAGTCGGTGCTCGCCTTCCCCGAAACCGGCATCGGCATCTACCCGGGCCTCGGCGGCACCCAGCGCACCAGCCGGCTGATCGGCGTCGCCCGCGCCAAGCTGCTGATCGCCACCGGCCAGTTCATCAACGCCAAACAGGCCTACGCCTTCGGCCTGGTCGATACCGTCATCGATCCCCCCTTCGACTGGCGGGAGCTGGCCGGCTTCAGCATCGACAGGCCCCAGGCCGGCCGTACCGAGGAAACGCCGGAAGAAGCCGCCTTCGCCGCCTTCGACGGCGACCTGTCCAGCCCGCTGCTCGACCGGGAAGGCTTCGAAAAACAGGCCAAGGGAATCCGCCGCAAGGCGCCGATCGCCCTGAAGATGGCCATGGAGCTGATCGACAAGGGACGCGACCTCGATCTGGCGGCGGGCCTGCAGCTGGAGCTGGACGGACTGAAGACCATCTTCGCCACCGCGGACGCGAAAACCGGACTGAGCAGCATCATCACCGGTCAGAAACCGGTCTTTATCGGCAAATGAGAATCGGGGACGGAAAGTCCCTGAAAACAAAAAAGGAGTCTCCATGAAAGCAAGCGTACAGGGTTTTCGGGACAGCCAAGTCGGCAGCGGCGCTCTGTTTGAGGACATCTACCTGCTCGAAGGGAGACGGACCCCGTTCGGCAAATACACCGGCAGTCTCTCCAGCGTCTCGCCGACCGATCTCGGCATTCTCGCCAGCCGCGCGGCCATCGAGGCGGCCGGGGTGCCGGCGACCGACATCGACCAGACCATCGTCGCCAACATCGGCCAGGCCAGCGCCGACTGCTTCTTCCTTCCCCGGCACATCGCCCTCTACAGCGGCGCGCCGCTGGAAAGCACCGCCCTGCTCACCCAGCGAATCTGCGGCTCGGGCATGGAGCTGCTGGGCCAGTCGGCGGAGCAGATCGCCCTCGGCAAGGCCAACCTGGTGCTCGGCTGCGGCACCGACACCATGAGCCGCTTCCCTCTGGTCTCCTACTCGGCGCGCCAGGGCTTCCCCCTGGGCCGTCCCGAGTTCGTCGACCTGCTCTGGGAGGCTCTCAACGACACCGCCGCGGTGCCCATGGGCTGCACCGCAGACAACCTGGCACGGGAATACAAGCTGAGCCGGGAAGAGGTCGACGCCTTCGCCATGCGCAGCCAGGAGCGCTACGCTGCGGCCAAAGACACCGGCTTCTTCTCCGGCGAGATCGTTCCCGTCGCCCCCAAGGGGGTGCTGGAGATGGGCGACTTCAAACCGCGCAAGTACCGGCTGAACAGCCGGGAGGAAGTCAGCGCCGACGAGCATCCGCGCCGGACCACCATGGAACAGCTGGCGAAGCTTCCCTTCGTCTTCACCAAGGAAGGCCCGACCACCGCCGGCAGCGCCTCAGGCATCGTCGACGGTGCCGCGGCCCTGCTGGTCGCCTCGGGCGACTACGTCCGCGCCCACGGACTGAAGCCGCTGGGCAAGATCCGCGGCTTCGCCGCCACCGGCGTGAGGCCCGACATCATGGGCATCGGCCCGGCCCCGGCCATCCGGCTGCTGCTCGGCCAGATGGGACTTGCGCTGCAGGACATCGACCGCTTCGAGATCAACGAGGCCTTCGCCGCCCAGTGCCTGGCGGTCGCCCGGGAACTGCAGCTCGACGAGGAGAAGCTCAACATCAACGGCGGCGCCATCGCCATCGGCCATCCCCTGGCGGCCACAGGCGTCCGCCTGACCCTGACCTGCCTGAAAACCCTGCATCGTGACGGCAAGCAGCTCGGTATCGCCTCGGCCTGCATCGGCGGCGGACAGGGCATCGCCCTGGCCGTGGAGGCCTGCTGATGACGGCGGCCGCGGACAGAGCCCCCCGCGTGGTGCTGATCACCGGCGCCGGCCAGGGCATCGGCGCCGCCATCGCCCGGCGGTTCGCCGCCGACGGCGAACGGCTGGCCCTGGTCGACGTCAACGCCGAACAGTTGCAGGGATTCGCCGCCGAACTGGAAGCGGCCGGCTGCGACGTGCTGCCGGTCTGCGCCGACATCACCGACAAGGCCCGCGTCGGGCAGCTGATGGCCGAGGTGGTCGACCGCTTCGGCCGGCTCGACGTGCTGGTCAACAACGCCGGCATCATCCGCGACGGCTTCATCAGCAAGCTGTCGGAAGAGGACTGGGACCAGGTTCTCGACGTCAACCTCAAGGGGGCCTTCCTCTGCTGCCAGGCGGCGTTCCCGACCATGAAGGCCCGGCAGTACGGCAAGATCGTCAACATCGTCTCCCGCGCCTGGCTCGGCAACATCGGCCAGGCCAACTATTCGGCGAGCAAGGGAGGGCTGGTCAGCCTGACCCGCACCCTGGCCCTCGAGTTCGCCCGCTTCCAGATCAACGTCAACGCCGTCGCCCCCGGCCTGATCGATACACCGATGACCAGGGGGATGCCGGAAGAGGCACGCCAGCGGCTGATCCGCATGCAGCCGACCGGCAGGATGGGCAAGGTGGAGAACGTCGCCGCCGCGGTCGCCTTTCTCGCCTCCGACGATGCCGAATTCATCACCGGCCAGGTGCTGCATGTCGACGGGGGCAAGAGCTGCGGGCTGCTGTCGCTGTAAAAACAGTCTCAACGCAGAGCCGCCGAGGAGGAGAGACGCAAAGAAAAAATGGGGCCAGCTGTGTCCTGGCAGGCCCCGAAAAACTCCGGCTTTCTCACCGGCTCTGCATTGAAATGCTTTGTCTTCCCGGTGTCCCTGGCACCTCGCTGACGATTGATTCAAAAGGACGACAATGGACGCTTACCTGATCGAAGCCAGACGGACCGCCATCGGCCGGGCCCACCCGGACAAGGGGCTGTTCCGCGAGGTCCGCGCCGACGAGCTGCTCGCCGAACTGATGCGCCGGACGCTGGCGGAAATGGAGACCGGCGAGGAGCTGACCGCCGCCCTCGACGACGTCTACATCGGCTGTGTCGGACAGCACCTGGAGCAGGGCAAGAACATCGCCCGGCTGGCGCTGCTGCTGGCGGGACTGCCGGAAACCCTGCCGGGAGTCACCATCAACCGGCTCTGCGCCTCCAGTCTGCAGGCCTTCAACTTCGCCGCCTCGACCATCGCCGCCGGTGACGCCGACCTGCTGCTCGCCGGCGGCGTGGAGCACATGACCCACGTGCCGATGCAGGCGGCGACCGATTACCACCGGGGGCTGCTGTCCCGCTACGAATTCCCTTTCAACAACATGGGCCTGACGGCGGAGAAGGTCGCCCGCGACTTCGGCGTCAGCCGTCACGACCAGGACAGCTTCGCCGTCGAAAGCCACCGCCGGGCCCTGGCCGCCCGCGAGGCCGGCCATTTCGACCGCGAGATCCTGCCGATCGACACTCCGGACGGCCCGGCGCGGCAGGACCAGTCGCCCCGCCCCGGCACCAGCCTAGAGGCTCTGGCGCAGCTGAAACCGGTCTTCGCCGCCGACGGCACGGTCACGGCAGGCAACAGCTCCCCCCTCAACGACGGTGCCAGCCTGACCCTGCTCGCATCGAGCGCCGCCTGCAAGCGCTTCGGCCTGAAGCCGCGGGCGCGGGTGGCCGGCTTCGCGGTGGTCGGCCTCGACCCCTGCACCATGGGGATGGGCCCGGTGCCGGCGATCCGCAGGCTGCTGGAGAAAACCGGCCTGAGCCTCGACACGATCGACCGCTTCGAACTGAACGAGGCCTTCGCCAGCCAGGCGGTGGCCTGTATCCGCGAACTGAGGCTCGACCCGGAAAAGGTCAACCCATACGGCGGCGCCATCGCCCTCGGCCATCCGCTGGGCGGCACCGGCACCCGGCTGATCACCACCCTGATCAACGGCCTGGAACAGAGCGGCGGCCGGTACGGCATCGCTTCGCTCTGCATCGGCCACGGCCAGGGAATGGCGACCCTGATCGAAAGGCTCTGAAGCAGCGATGGTCCGGGGCGTCGCCGAATTCGAGGTCCGCTACGCCGAAACCGACCAGATGGGCGTGGTGCATCACGCCAACTACCTGGTCTGGTTCGAGCTGGCCCGCACCCGCTTCTGCGCCGAGGCCGGCCTGCCCTATCCGGAGATCGAGGCCCGCGGCTACCTGATGATCATCACCCGGGCCGAGCAGGACTATCGCCGGGCGGCGCGCTACGGCGACAGGATTCGGGCGAGCTGCCGGCTCGACTGGTTCAACCGGCGCAGCCTGCAGTTCAGCTACCGGATCGAGCGGGGGGACGAACTGCTGACCACCGGCATCACCCGGCACATCTGGGTCAGGCGCGACAGCCTGCGGCCTTGCCGGCTGCCGGACGAGCTGCATAACAGGTTTGAAGCCGCCGGGGCATGAATTCGCCCCACGCACCATCGTCTGTCTGAAATCATGCGCACCGGCAACCCCGAATCGGGACACGAGGGGACCGAACTTCACAACTGAACAACAGGAGAAAGCAAATGTCGATCAACGCCTATCGCTGGATGATGAAAGCCGTCAACGAACCGCTGGTGAAAGAGGAGTTTGTCGCCACGGCGGGACCGGGCGAAGTGGTGGTGGCCGTCGCCGGCTGCGGGGTCTGCCATACCGACCTCGGTTTCTACTACGACGGCGTGCGCACCAACTCCGAACTGCCGCTGGCCCTCGGTCACGAAATCAGCGGCAGGGTGGTGGCCGCCGGCGCCGGCGCCGAATCCTGGCTCGACCAGGCGGTGATCGTTCCCGCGGTCCTGCCCTGCGGCGAATGCGACCTGTGCAAGCGCGGCAAGGGAACCATCTGCCGCGCCCAGAAGATGCCGGGCAACGACATCCAGGGCGGTTTCGCCAGCCATATCGTGGTGCCGGCCCGCGACCTCTGTCCGGTCGACGAGGCGAAACTGGCGTCCGCCGGTCTCGAGCTGGCCGACGTCTCGGTGGTCGCCGACGCGGTGACCACTCCCTACCAGGCCGTCTACCAGGCCGGAGTCGGCGAAGGCGACCTGGCGATCGTCATCGGCGTCGGCGGCGTCGGCAGCTACTGCGTGCAGATGGCCAAAGCCTTCGGCGCCACGGTGATCGCCATCGACATCGACCAGGCCAAACTCGACGCCATCAGCGAGCATGGCGCGGCGAAGACCTTCAACGCCAGGGAGATCGGCGGCCGGGATCTGAAAAAGGCGATCTCGGCCTTCGTCAGGGACCAGGGCCTGCGCAGCACCGAATGGTTCATCTTCGAATGTTCCGGCAGCAAGGCCGGCCAGGAAACAGCCTACGGTCTGCTGGTGCACGGAGCGACCCTGAGCGTGGTCGGCTTCACCATGGCAAAGGTCGAAATCCGCCTCTCCAACCTGATGGCCTTCCACGCCCGGGCGCTGGGTAACTGGGGCTGCCTGCCGGAACACTATCCGGGCGCCCTCGACCTGGTGTTGCAGGGAAAAATCGCGCTGAAGCCGTTCATCGAACAGCGGCCGCTGGAGGAAATCAACGAAATCTTCGCCGCCGTCCACGACGGCAAGATGAGCAAACGGGCAATCCTGGTGCCTTAAGCCGGTCTCGCGCAGAGACGCTGAGACGCAAAGAACAGCGAGGAAATAAAATGCTTTGCTCTGTGATTCTGCGGCTTGAGTGAGCGTCAGCGAACGAGCGCGAGACAGAGCTTGCCTTGAATCTTTACCAACAGATATCCAAAAAGGAGATGCGACCTATGGCGACAACAGACGACATCATTGCCCGCACCGCCCCAGCCAAACTGATCGACCACAACCTGATCGACCGGGATGTCGAGAGCCTCTGCGACGGCATGGTGCGCTACGAGAAACGCCCCGCCAGAAGGCTTGACGGCTCCGTGGCCGAGGGGCTCTACAACGCCTGGATCATCTTCAACAATCCCAAGCAGTACAACTCCTACACCACCGACATGGTCAAGGCGACCATCCTCGCCTTCCGGCGGGCCTCGGTCGATCGCGAAGTCAACGCCGTGGTCTTCACCGCCGTCGGCGACAAGGCCTTCTGCACCGGCGGCAACACCAAGGAATACGCCGAGTACTACGCCGGCAATCCGCAGGAATACCGCCAGTACATGCGGCTGTTCAACGACATGGTCTCGGCCATCCTCGGCTGTGACAAGCCGGTCATCTGCCGGGTCAACGGCATGCGCATCGGCGGCGGCCAGGAGATCGGCATGGCCTGTGACTTTTCCATCGCCCAGGACCTCGCCAACTTCGGCCAGGCCGGTCCCAAGCACGGCTCGGCGGCTATCGGCGGCGCCACCGACTTTCTGCCGGTGATGATCGGCTGCGAGCAGGCGATGGTCTCCGGCACCCTGTGCGAGCCCTTTTCGGCCCACAAGGCGGCCCGGCTCGGCATCATCTGCGATCTGGTGCCGGCCCTGAAGATCGACGGCAGGTTCGTCCCCAACCCGACGGTGATCACCGACCGGATGTTCGACGAATACGGCCGCGTCATCCACGGCGAATTCAAGACCGGCGAGGAGTTCAAGCAGGGCCGCGCCCTGCTCAAGCAGGGAGAGGTCGACCTCAGTCTGCTCGACGAGAAGGTCGAACAGCTCTGCGCCAAGCTGATCGAGACCTTCCCCGAGTGCATGACCAAGAGCCTCGAAGAGCTGCGCAAGCCGAAGCTCGATGCCTGGAACCGCAACAAGGAAAACTCCCGCGCCTGGCTGGCGCTGAACATGATGAACGAGGCCCGCACCGGCTTCCGCGCCTTCAACGAGGGGAACAAGGAGATCGGCCGCGAAATCGATTTCGTCAAGCTGCGGCAGGCGCTGGCCAAGGGCGTGCCCTGGAGCGAAGAGCTGATCGAGAGCCTGATGCCGGGCAAGTAAGGTCAAAAGCTGGCTCGCGCAGAGACGCAGAGTCCGCGGAGAATGAATAGTTCTTTCTGCCTCTGCGCTCTCCGCGTCTTGAGAAAGCGAAGCGAACGGGCGCGAGGCCGATGTATTCAAGCAACCTGACTGATGGAAGGACAAACCGATGAGCGAAAGTCCGCTGAAAGTCTGGCTCGACCGTGACGGAACCCTGCTGCGCCTGCGCCTGGCGCGGCCGAAAGCCAACATCGTCGACGCGGCAATGATCGCCGCCCTGCGGCAGGCGCTGGCGGAACACCGGGACAGGCCCGAGCTGCGCGCCGCGCTGCTCGACCACGAAGGCCCGCACTTCAGCTTCGGCGCCAGCGTCGAAGAGCACCTGCCGGAGCAGTGCGAGCAGATGCTGAAATCGCTGCACGCCCTGATCCGTGACATGCTCGACTTTCCTCTGCCGCTGCTGGTGGCGATCAGGGGACAGTGCCTGGGCGGCGGACTGGAAGTCGCCGCCGCCGGCAGCATGCTGTTCGCCGCTCCGGACACCAGGCTCGGCCAGCCGGAGATCAAGCTGGCAGTCTTCGCCCCCGCGGCCAGCTGCCTGCTCCCCGAACGGATCGGTCAGGCCCGGGCCGAGGACCTGCTCCTCTCCGGGCGCAGCATGGACGCTGAGGAAGCGCTGGCCGCCAGGCTGATCGACGATCTGAGCGACGATCCGGAAGCGGCGGCGCTGGCCTGGTTCGACAAGCACCTGGCGCCGCACAGCGCCAGCACCCTTCGCTTCGCGGTGCGCGCCGCGCGCGAAGAATACCGCCAGCGCATCTTCGCCAAGCTGGAGCGGGTGGAAACCCTCTACCTCTCCGAACTGATGGCGACCCACGACGCCGTCGAAGGCCTGCGCGCCTTTCTCGAAAAGCGCCAGCCGACGTGGGAGAACCGCTGATTGGCGTCACCACCTGAATCCGTATCGCCGGAGATCATCGACGTCCACTGCCACTGTTTCGTCGGACCGAAGCAGGGGCCGATGGTTGCTGCCGGCCTGTCGCGCCTGCGTCAGGCCGGCGTAAACCATCTGACCGTCATGGGGCTGGTGAATCCCCGCGCCAATCCCCGGGATATCCGGCAACTGATCCCCGAGGGGTTCCCCAACCTCGGGGATCCTTTTTTCAACGAGGCGGACACCCTGCTGCGCCTGGCTCTCCGGCACGCCGGGATGCTGGTTCCCATGCTCGACACCCGCTGTCTCGACGGCGAGGTGCCGGACCTGCTGCAGGGCTGGCTCGACAAGGGATTCAAGGGGCTCAAGGGGCTCTACCTGGCCGACGAGCGCAACGACCTGAAGCTGGCCGGGGTTCCCGCGGTCTTCGGCATCAGTCTGCGGCAGTATCACCGGCGCGAATGGGAGATCTTCGCCTTCGCCGAGGCCAACGACCTGCCGGTCGTCTACCACATGGACGCCCGCCTCTACGGCGATGTGATGCGGGCCATGCTCGACGACTTTCCGCGCCTGCGGATCAACTTTCCCCATTTCGGCATCGGCCGCAAGGCCTTCGCCCCCATTCTCGACCGCTACCCCAACGTCTACACCGATATCGCCTACATGCTGCCGCACATCAGCGCCAACCCCGCCGGCTACCGCGACTTCATCTGTCACTACCCGGACCGGGTCTGCTTCGGTTCCGACGCCCTGCTGTATCAGCCGGAGATCGTCCTCGACTACATCGACCTGGTACGCTCGCTGAAACTGCCGGAGGAGGTCGAACAGGGGATCTTTTCCGAAAATCCGCGCCGGTTTCTCGGCAAGGCGCTCGAGCCACGGCAGGAACGTCCCTGAGAACCGGCGCCGGAAGCATTTCTGTTCAGCGACGGCAACACGCATCTATTGTCAATAAGCAATAAAATCAATTTATTGCTTATTGACAATATTTTTAGTTTATGGCCCAATGACCATAAACATGGTCACCATGGAGCCTCACACATGATACGCAAGGTCATTTCGCCGGAAAGTCTCGGCGCGGCATTACGAGAAGCACGCAGGCAGCAGGGATTGAGCCAGACGGAAGCAGGCCGCCCCGTCGGCCTGGATCAACCGACTGTCTCCAGGGTGGAACAGGGCTCTCCCGGCACCCGGCTCGACACTCTTTTTCGTTTGCTGGCCGCCCTCGACCTCGAACTGGTCTTGCAGCCGCGCCAGCCAGCGGCAAATTCCAGCGAAGAGGACTCCTGGTAGATGGGACGCCGAAGACAGACAACGGACCTGCATGTCTTCATGAACGGCCTGACGGTCGGAACCCTCACCCGGCAACCCAACGGCGTCCTGGCCTTTTCCTACCACCTCGACTGGCTGCAGTCGGATCGCTGCCGCCCGATTTCCCTCTCCATGCCCCTGCGGCTGCCACCCTACCGGGGAGGCGTGGTGGAAAACTTCTTCGACAACCTGCTGCCCGACAGTCTCCCCATCCGGCGGCGCCTGCAGGCCCGGTTCGGCGCCCCGTCCGACCGGTGCTTCGACCTGCTCTGGCACATCGGCCGGGACTGCGTGGGAGCCCTGCAGCTCAGCCCCGACAAAGCCGCGCCCGAAGTGCGAAAGATAACCTGTCGCCCCCTGCGCGACAGCGAGATAGCCGAAATCCTGAAAAACTACCGGACCATGCCGCTGGGCATGCGGGACGACGAGGATTTCCGGATTTCACTTGCCGGAGCCCAGGAAAAGACCGCCTTTCTCCATGTCAACGGGCAATGGCATCTGCCCCTGGGGCCGACGCCAAGCAGTCACATCTTCAAGCTCCCCATCGGCAGAATCGAGCAGAGCGGCCTCGACCTGTCCGACAGCGTCGAAAACGAATGGCTCTGCCACCAGATTCTCCAGGCCTATGGCCTGCCGGTCGCCCGGGTCGAGATGGCCCGGTTCGATGATGTCAAGGCACTGGTGGTGGAGCGCTTCGATCGGCGCTGGGCCACGGACGGCAGTTGGCTGATGCGCCTGCCGCAGGAGGACATGTGCCAGGCCCTGAACATCCCCCCCGCCCTGAAGTACGAAAGCCAGGGCGGCCCCGGCATGGCACCGATCATGGACCTGCTGCTCGGTTCCGTGACCAGTCTGGAAGATCGCCGGACCTTCATCGCCACCAACGTCCTGTTCTGGATGCTGGCGGCCATCGACGGCCACGCCAAGAACTTCAGCATCTTCCTGCTGCCGGAGAACCGGTTTCGGCTCACTCCGAACTACGATGTCATCTCGGCCTGGCCGCTGGTGAGCCAAAAACAGCTGGCGGTTCCGAAACTGAAAATGGCCATGGCGCTCACGGGCAGAAACCGGCACTACGAATGGAACCGGATGCTCTACCGGCACTGGCTGACCACGGCCGGACAATGCCGGTTTCCGGCGGAAGAGATGGCGGCCATTATCGACGAAATGATGGCGCGACTGGACGAGGTGATCGCGCAGGTCGCGGCCCGGCTGCCCGCAACCTTTCCCGCCGCCGTCGCTGAACCGGTTTTCGCCGGCATGCGGCAGGCGCGGGAGCAGATGACGCAATCAAAATAACGGGGCACGATCGGGGATGTTTGGTCAATTTGTTCAACCCGACTCTCTTCTTTCGCTTACTGTCCACTTGCGCTATTCGCGAATCGCGAATGGGGCTTGTTGAAACGTCCCTCATGACGAAGACACGAGGCATGGCTCCCCGAAACACGGCTGTATATTCCCAAATATCGGTTGATAAAATCCCAATCACACGCTAGGTTTTCTGGGCGAGAAACTGGGTGAAATCGTCCTTCGGGGAGGCTACCCGGAAGCGGTTTTTCGCGTCACACCGCATCGCCGGATGGCATGGCACCGCCAGTATATCGATGCCATCATCCAGCGCGACGTACAGGAAGTGACGGATGTCGACAAGCTCGACCTGCTGCCCAGGTTTGTGCAGGCCCTGGCCCAAGTCTCCGGACAATTGCGCAATTATTCCCGGCTGGGAATCGTTCTGTACGATGGCTCCGAAACCATGCCCCTTGGCGACCGTCTCTGGGCGGCCCCGCTGTCATCGTTATGGGGCGGATAAATCACCGGCATTCCCGCAACGGCCATCGGGCTTCGCCGTCTCGGGACAGGTTCGGGCGAAGCTGTCCTTCACCCTTCAACAACGTTCCTCGTGCTTCGGCATACGGGACCGAAAGGAGCCTGCCATGCCCGTCCGGATCGTTCGTCTCGGCACCCCGCGGCACACCAATGAAGGCCTGCGCATCGGCACGGTGCGGCATCCGCCGCGCGGCGTTCCGAAGAGTGAATACGCGACGCAGAACTGGTACGATCTCTGGCTGCCGGAACTGGCCCCGTCGGCGGAGCTGGTGAAGCTGGCCCGGGCGGCCGAAACGGAGCAGGACTGGGCCGCTTTCGCCAGGAGGTACCGTGCGGAGATGGCAGCCCCGACAAAATACGGCTGCTCGATCTGCTGGCGGCCCTCTCCCGGCAGGCCGATTTTTCGGTCGGCTGTTACTGCGAGAACGAGGCGCGCTGTCACCGCTCGATGCTGCGCGAGCTGCTGGCGGAGCGGGGCGCCGTTCTGGAGGGGAAATGATTTCGCTGGACAACAACAGCCCGACAGACGAGGTGCAACCATGACGATTCCCCAGCGCGAGGGGGGCAGGATTCTCGTCGACGCCCTGAAAATCCACCAGGTCGACACGGTCTTCTGCGTACCGGGCGAGAGCTTTCTGCCGGTACTCGACGCCCTGCATGACGAGCAGGAGCGGATGCGCCTGATCGTCTGCCGGCAGGAGGGCGGAGCCGCCTTCATGGCCGAGGCCTACGGCAAGCTGACCGGCCGGCCGGGGGTCTGCTTCGTCACCCGCGGACCCGGCGCGACCAACGCCGGCATCGGGGTCCACACCGCACGGCAGGACTCGACTCCGATGGTGCTCTTCGTCGGCCAGGTCGGCGGCCGCCTGGTCGAACGCGAGGCGTTCCAGGAAATCGACTATCGCCGCATGTTCGGCCAGATGACCAAATGGGTCGCCCAGATCGACCGGGTCGAACGCATTCCGGAAATGGTCAGTCACGCCTTTCACCTGGCGGTATCGGGTCGACCGGGGCCGGTGGTTCTGGCGCTGCCGGAGGACGTCCTGTCCGCGGTGGCCGCGGTGCCCGACTGCGGTTGCTACCAGCCCGTCCAGGCCCATCCGGGGCCGGATGCCCTCCAGGACCTGCGGCAGCGGCTGGCCGCCGCCAAACGTCCCCTGCTGATTCTGGGCGGCGGCGGCTGGTCGGCCGAGGCCTGTGCCGCCATCCGCCGCTTCAGCGAAGCCAACCGGCTGCCGACGGTCTGCACCTTCCGGCGGCAGGATCTGTACGACAATCGTCTGCCCAACTACGTCGGCGACCTGGGGCTCGGCGTCAACCCCCGCCTGGCCGAGCGGGTCAGACAGGCGGACCTGCTGCTCGCCGTCGGCCCGCGCCTCGGCGAAACGGCCACCGGCGGCTATCGCCTTCTCGATATCCCGTGTCCCCGGCAAACCCTGGTTCACGTCCATGCCGGCGCCGAGGAACTCGGGCGCGTCTACCAGGCCGACCTGCCGATCAATGCCGGCATGGCGGAATTCGCCGCCGCCGTCTGCAACCTGCCGCCGGTCGACGCCTCGGCCTGGCGGGACTGGCTGCGCCAGGCGCGGGAAGACTACCTGGCCCATCTGCAGCCGCCCCCGGCGCGGGGCGAGCTGGATCTGGCCGCCGTCATCGAATATCTCAACCGCCGGCTGCCGGCAGAGGCGATCGTCACCAACGGCGCCGGCAACTACACCGCCTGGCTGCACCGATTCTACCAGTATCGCGGCTTCCGCACCCAGCTGGCTCCCACCAGCGGGGCCATGGGCTACGGCGTGCCGGCGGCTATCGCCGCCAAGCTGGTCCACCCGGAGCGGCCGGTGGTCTGCCTGGCCGGTGACGGCTGTTTTCTGATGAACGGACAGGAGCTGGCCACCGCCGTCCGTCACCGGCTGGGCATCGTCTTTGTCGTCTGCAACAACGGCATGTACGGCACCATCCGCATGCACCAGGAACGGCGCTATCCCGGCCGGACCTGCGGCACCGACCTGGTCAACCCCGATTTCGCCGCCCTCGCCCGGGCCTACGGCGCACACGGCGAGACGGTCGACAACCACGATGCCTTCGTCGCCGCCTTCGAGCGGGCGCTGGCCGCCGACGGCCCGACACTGATCGAGCTGAAAACCAATCCGCTGGCCATCACCCCCAACGAAAGCCTCGAGCGGAGCTAGCCGTCCCTAGCGTGGGACTCAGACCAGCAGAAGAGAAGACCGCCGCAAAGGTGAAGCCAGAAGCGGAAAAGCCAGCCTCTGAAGAATCTGGCTCGGGGGGAGCAATCTCGACTCTTTGGCCTTATTTGTTTCTCAATATTGACAAAATAGTCAATTTGTTTAAAATGAGAAACACAAGAGAGGAGAGAGCAATGCCAGCCAGACTCGCAAACATAACTGAAGATGTGACCGGACAAGCCACGATAATCGGGCAGCAGATACGCGCCCGACGCAAGGAGCTGAAAGTCGGTACTGCGGCTGCGGCAGAAGCGGCCGGTATGTCGAGAGTGACCTGGTATCGCATTGAACAGGGAGAGCCCTCGGTTACCTTTGCCGCCTACCTGAGCGCGATTTCGGTTCTGGGCATGAAACTGAAGGTCGTTGCGCCGGCCGCATCAACCCCGGAGGACGAGGCTGAGGAACCGCATAAGGCAGGCTGGATTCCTGCGCGCATAGCTCTGGCCGACTATCCCCAGCTGAAACAACTCGCCTGGCAACTGCAGGGCGTGGAGCACCTGTCGCCACGCGAGGCGCTGGGAATCTATGAACGGAACTGGCGCCACCTCGACCTGGATGCCCTGATGCCACACGAACAATCCCTGATAGACGCCCTGCGCCTGGCCTTTGCCGATGAGGTCCGGGATGTTTGAACGTCCCCATCACCAGCGCATCGCCCGGGTCCTCCTGTCGCTGAACGGTCCGCTGTTGCGCGAACTGGGTTGCCTGTTCGGCGGTGGCACCGCAATCGTGCTGAGGCGGGGAGAGTATCGCGAATCGCTTGATATCGATTTTCTTGTCTCGAATCCGGCAGGATACCGTCAGTTGCGCCAACGATTGACCGGCAGGCAAGGCCTTGCCGCCATCCTGGACCCAGGTGCCTCTGGCATTGAAACCGTACGTGACATCAGGGCTGACCAGTATGGCATTCGCACCATGCTGCTGGTCGGCGGGCAGCAGATCAAGTTCGAAATCATCCTGGAAGGGCGCATCCCGCTCGAGCCGCCGGGACCGGACGATGAAGTCTGCGGCATATCGACCCTGTCATTCCTCGATCTGGCGGTCAGCAAACTGCTGGCAAATTCGGACCGCTGGCATGACGATGGTGTCTTCAGCCGCGACCTGATCGACCTGGCGATGCTGTGTCCATCGACCCGGTTGCTGAAGAAAGCAGTCGCCAAGGCCGAAACGGCGTACGGTGATGCGATCGTGCGCGACCTGGACAAGGCCATTCGGAGCCTGCAAGAGCGTCCGGGCCGGTTTGACCGCTGCCTGAAAGCCCTGGATATCGAACTGCCCAAGGCATTGCTGTGGGACCGGATTCGCCGACTGAGACGGGCCCTGCCGCAACCCAAGGGGCAGTAGACAGATCCGACACAAACCCCGGTCCAGCCAAACACCTATTTGTCAAGCCCGCGACTCCCATCGGGGCAAAATCTGCAGCATACCTCGAAAACGGCCGATCCCATGCTAGTTTTTAGTGTGCGGGAAACGTCATTCAACCCTTGACAAGGACGGTGGAGAATGCCGGGAAAAATCAATTCCATCCTGGTTCTCGGCCTGGGGAAAGTCGGCACCCTGGTGGCCTCCATGCTCAAGGAGACCGGGTTCGCGGTCACCGGTGCCGACACCCGGATTCACGAGGAACATCCCTTCCCCGTCAAGACCCTGGACGCGGGTCAGGCGGACCAGCTGGCAAAAGCCGTCAGGAGCGTGGATGCGGTGGTTTCCTGCCTGCCGTACCGCTTCAACCTCGGCGTCGCCACCCTCGCCAACCGGCATGGCGTCCACTATTTCGATCTCACGGAAGATGTGCCGACAACCAGGGCCATCATCGACATGAGCAGATCCTCGAGGGCGGTCATGGCCCCTCAATGCGGCCTTGCCCCGGGTTTTATCGCCATTGTCGGGGCCTTTCTGGCCGGCAAGTTTGACAAGATCAGAAGCATCAAGCTGCGTGTCGGAGCCCTTCCCTGCCATCCCACCGGCCTGCTCTCCTACGCGTTCAACTGGTCGCCCGAGGGTGTGGTCAACGAGTATCTCAACGACTGCGAGGTGATCGAGAACGGCCAGCGCAAGCTGGTGTCCCCCCTGGAGTGGCTCGAAAAAATCGTCATCAACGGCAACCAGCTGGAGGCCTTCACCACCTCGGGCGGCCTGGGGACCATGTGCCAGACCTATGCCGGGAAGGTGGAAAATCTTGACTACAAATCGATCCGCTACCCGGGGCACGCAAAGCTGATGAATTTCTTTTTCCACGAGCTGCTGATGCGTGAAGACCGCGCCCGGGCCGGGGAGATCCTGGTCAATGCCAAGCCGCCGGTCAACGAAGACGTGGTCTACGTTCACGCGTCGGCGGAAGGCTGGCAACAGGGCGCCCTGGCCCGCGAGGAGTTCGTCAGGGCCTACTATCCGCTCGAGATTTCCGGTCGCCGCTGGCGGGCGATATCCTGGACCACGGCCGCGTCGGTCTGTGCCGTCATCGAGCTGGTCAGCAACGGCACCCTGCCCGACAAGGGATTCATCAGGCAGGAGGAGGTGCCCCTTGAAACCTTCCTGAAGACCGGCAGCGGACGTCTCTACGCCGGCCGGCCTCACGGAGGCAGGCTTGCGGAACAGGAATGACAGCCAGAAGCCGCCGGTAGCCGTTGCGGCCCCAAAGGCCTAGCGTCACGCCAGGCAGAGGAGGTCATGATGGACTTCTTGAAAAGACTGGGGATCAAAGAGAAAAATTTCGGCGCCTCGACCGGCCTGGAGTGGATGGATAAGCCCCCCCGCGAGGAGCTTGAGGTTGTCTCTCCGGTGGACGGCAGGAAGATCGCGAGCGTCTACCTCGCCTCGGAGCAGGACTACGAACAGGCCGTCTCCCGGGGGCAGGAGGCCTTCAGGACCTGGAGAATGGTGCCGGCGCCGAAACGCGGCGAAATCGTCCGGCAGATCGGCCTGAAACTGCGCGAACACAAGGATGATCTCGGGGCGCTGGTTTCCTACGAAATGGGCAAGTCCCTGCAGGAGGGGAAGGGCGAAGTGCAGGAAATGATCGACATCTGCGATTTCGCCGTCGGCCAGTCCCGCCAGCTTTACGGCTTCACCATGGCCTCCGAACGGGAGCACCACCGGATGTACGAACAGTACCATCCACTCGGCATCGTCGGGATCGTTTCCGCGTTCAACTTCCCGGTTGCAGTCTGGTCCTGGAATGCGATGCTCGCCACCGTCTGCGGCGACACCTGTCTGTGGAAGCCCTCATCAAAGACGCCTCTGAGCGCCATCGCCGTGCAGCATATCCTGGCGGATGTGATCCGCGAAAATGACCTCCCCGAGGGGCTGTTCAGCCTGATTGTCGGCCGTGGAGCGTCGGTTGGCGAACAACTGCTCAGCGACAAGCGGGTGCCGCTGATCTCGATCACCGGATCGACCAGGGTGGGTCGGCACGCCGCGCAGGTGATCGCCGGAAGGTTCGGCAAGGCGATCCTCGAACTTGGCGGCAACAACGCCATCATCCTGACCGCGCGGGCCGACCTGAAGACGGCCCTGCCGGCGATTGTCTTCGGTGCGGTCGGAACGGCCGGACAGCGCTGTACCACGACCCGGCGCCTCATCATCCATGAATCGATTTACGACAAAGTCAGAAGCGCGCTGGTCAAGGCCTACGGCGGACTGAAGATCGGCAATCCGCTGGATGAGGCCAACCATGTCGGCCCGCTCATCGACAAAGAGGCGGTCAACACCTTTCAACAGGCCCTGGCCCGCGTCGAGGCAGAAGGCGGCACCCGCGTGTACGGCGGCGAGGTTCTCAAGGGGCCCGGCTACGAGTCCGGCTGCTACGTCGTGCCGGCGATTGTCGAGGCCGAAAACAGCTACCGGATCGTGCAGGAAGAGACCTTCGCGCCGATTCTCTACCTGATCCGCTACTGCGGAGAGATCGACCGGGCGATCGCCCTGCACAATGATGTGGCCCAAGGGCTGTCATCCGCCATGTTCACCG
The DNA here is from genome assembly GCF_008124615.1 of Geothermobacter ehrlichii. Classification (NCBI taxonomy): domain Bacteria; kingdom Pseudomonadati; phylum Thermodesulfobacteriota; class Desulfuromonadia; order Desulfuromonadales; family Geothermobacteraceae; genus Geothermobacter; species Geothermobacter ehrlichii. The sequence continues at coordinate 242,771 of NZ_VNIB01000003.1, read as the reverse complement.
ACAGTCTCCAGGAGGCGGAGGTGTTTCTGTCCGCGGCCGGTTCGGATTGCGGAATCGCCAACGTCAATATCGGAACGTCAGGAGCCGAGATCGGCGGCGCGTTCGGGGGCGAAAAGGAAACCGGCGGCGGCCGCGAGTCCGGTTCCGATGCCTGGAAGGCCTACATGCGCCGCCAGACCAGCACCATCAACTACGGCAAGACCATGCCGTTGGCCCAGGGGATCAGGTTCGATGTCTAGGCGGCCGTCGGACTGCCCATGAAAAACTCCGGGTAGAATTCCGGGGAGATAACTCAACCCTTGCGCCCCACAAGAATCCCCACCCCGTTGGGCAATTCCAGCGGCAGGCGTTCGATGCCCTTCAACCCGGCCTGGCGCATCATCTCCACCAGTTCCGGCTCGCTGTAGGCCTGCCCTTGCGGGGTGCCGAGCAGCATGTTGAGGGAAAAGAGCGCCGGAAACTCGGGGGCGATGCGGTCGGCGGCGAGCAGGAATTCCTGGACCAGCAGCAGGCCGCCCGGCTCGAGCGCCTCGACGGTCCGGGCCAGCAGGCGGGCGGCGGAGACCGGACTTTCCCCATGCAGCACCAGGGAAAGCCAGGCGACATCGCAGCCGTCGGGCAAAGGATCAACGGTGAAATCACCCGCGACGAAGCGGATTCGGTCGGACAGGCCGAACCGGGCAACGGTCTGTTCGGCAAACGGCCTGGTGGTCGGCAGATCGAAGATGACCGCTTCGAGTCCGGGATTGTGCCGGCAGAAATGAATCGCCCAGGTGCCGGGACCACCACCGAGGTCGAGCAGCCGCCGCCGGCCGGCAAGGTCGATGTTCGGCACCACCTTGGGCGCGATCAGCATGGCGAGGTTGAACATCCCCATCTGGAAGCTTTCGCGTTCCTGGTCGGTCGGTTCGTGGGAAATCCGGTCGCGCACCGGCCCGCCGGTACGCACCGCCTCGTCCAGCCGGCTCCAGCTTGCCACCAGGTGATGGTGGTGCAGGATCATGTAGCCGAGGTAGTCCGGGGAGTTTTTGGCCAGGTAGCGCGCTGCTGCCGGTACAGCGGCAAAGTGGTCGCCTCTTTTCTCCAGCAGCCCCATGGCGGCCAAGGCATTGAGCAGCATCTCCAGGGCCCGGACATCGAGGCCTTTGGCCTCGGCCAGATCACCAGCCGACCGGGTTTTTTCCGCCAGCGGCGTGAACAGATCCAGCTTGACCCCGGCATGCAGGGTACAGGTGGCCCAGTAACTGCCGGACAGATTCAGCAGTTCGGCCGGATTCCAGTTGGCGGGATTCATGGTCACCTCCCGGGAAAAGATCTGTCGCGTAACACCAGCGTACCGCATCCACCTTCCTGCCGCCAACGCCAGCGGTTGGCGCGGCGCACCTGGATGGCGGCGGCCGGTGAAAGCAACGGCCGCCTTCGGGCCCCGGTCTCAGGCCCGGGAAAACGGGCTGGGGTTGCAGAGGTTCTTCGCGTGTTTGGCCACGGCGTTGCAGTTGAGGCAGGTGTGCCCTGGATCAGCCATCAGGGCAGCCACCTCCTCGTCCCGTCCCTCTTTCCTCAACTGGCAGATATGCAGTCTGTGGCCGGCGGGGTCCGTGCATTCTTCGCTCGTGAATTCCGACATATGGCCTCCCGACGAATGGGCTGTTGTTTGCAGTCCAGTATAACATTCCGCAGCCCGTTCGTTCGCAGGGGCCTCGATCCCTGTTTCAGATCCGCCCTTCCCGACGCAGCTTGGCCAGGTGTGACTCGATGTTGCGCAGGGCATAGGGGCGCAGCTCGTCCTCGACCCCCTGGTAGACGTGGTCGAGAATTTCGGCGGGGCTTTTGCCGTCGCTGTGCAGCTTGAGGATCGCCGCTTCCCGCTGGCGGCGATGCTGCAGGGTCTGCCGCAGGCGCAGGGTGCTGCGCATCGGCATGCCGTGCGAGGGGATGATCACCGCGGGCTCCAGGGCGATGAGCTTCTCCAGGGTCCGGAAATAGGCGGCCATGTCCCCTTCCGGGGCGGAAATGACCACCGTCCCGTAACTCTGCACCAGGTCGCCGACCAGAAACCAGCGCAGCGATTCAGGGGCCAGGCCGAGCTGGCCGGCGTCATGACCGGGCAGCTCAAAAACCCGGACCGCTTCCCCCTTCCAGCGCGTCAGCTCGTCCCCTTCCCGCCTGGTTTCCAGACGGATTCCGGAGAAGTAGTCGGCCCCGTGTTGCCCGAGGATGCGCTGCCGGGTGTCCTCGCTCAGCCAGACCGGAACGTTCAGGTGCCTGGCCAGCTGCGGCGCGTGCTCGTGGTGATCCAGGTGATGGTGGGTGAGAAAGAGGGCGTCCAGGCGCTCGGACTGCAGGGTACGCAGCAGCTTCCGAAACACCTGCGGCGACTCGGGGGAAGGGTCAACCAGAATGCGGGGCGCATCGTCGTCGCCGAGCAGAAAGGCGTTGGTCCTGCGTTCCGGCGGAAAGGTGCGCGACGGCACCGGCAGCACCTCCACCCCGCTCAGCGGTTCGACCCGGACCACCCGGCTCTCTTCGTCGTGCCGCAGGGAGAGGTCGCCGAACCGGGCGCCGTCCGGCTGACTGACCAGCGCCGCCAGCACCCGGCGCAGCGGCGGCACCATCAGGGCGTCCCCCCGCTCGAACCGCTCGAGAAGCTGGCGCGGGGTCTGCCAGAAACCTTCGGCGAGCTCCCCGCTGTCGAGGCGGAAACGCGGACGGCTTCTCAAGTCGACGCGAAAGAAATGCAGGCGGAAACGCAAGGGAACGATGGGCGGGGCCAGCACCGTGGCCAGGGGCTGCACCGAAAGCACCTCGCCAGTAGCGATTCCGGCCGCCAGGTCGTAGCCGAGCTCTTCCCGAATCTCCCGCTCCAGGGCATGGACCGCCCGGCCGTCACAGTCCCGCAGCATCGGCACGGCGTGCCGCAGCGTGGAATCCTGCCGGTCGATCTTGCCGCCGGGGAAGGAATCGTAGCCCGGAAAGACGTTCAGGTGCGGCTGGCGGCGCACGGCAAAGATGCGCCCCTGGTGGCAGAATACGGCTGCAACTGAATCGACGATGGTCACGGAAAACCCTTGCGAAAAAACACCCACGTTCAGGAGCCAGGGACCATTGTCATCCTGCCCCCTGACTTCCGCACCCTCAAAAAAGCAATCGATGCCTCACATGTTTCGGCGCATGCGCCAGAACCGAAGCGGCAACGAAAGCCAGCAGCACCGTCGGCCGCCCCGGCAAAAATCCGTGAACGGCCGCGCCCAGCAGCAGGACCTTGGCCATGCTGACGATGCCGGACAGTTCGCGGTAAAGCTGCCGGTGCCGCATCCATTCGGTCAGAAAGAGCGCGACGCCGCTGGCCAGGACCATCACCAGGTAGGGCAGCGGCGGTCCGGGAAGGGCGTCGAACAGCCAGGCGGCGAGAAACACCGCCGCGCCGACCTGATGAAACGCCCGCAGCACCAGGGAAAGGTAGAGCACCCAGTAGGGGCGCTCGCCGATCCGGCCCATCGAAACACCGTCACGACGGCCGCCGGCTCCGTCCCCCTCAGCGCGTCGCAAGGGTTCGTCCTTCCTGACCGGCCGCCTCCGGCGCCTGGTCTCCGTCCGGCGGCGCCCCGAGTCCAGCACGCAGCCGGACGCTGTTGAGGGCCGTCTCCAGGGTGATGGTGTCGAGCACCGCCTTGGTGAGGTCGTCGATCTCGCGGGTGATGCTCTGCAGCTCCTCGACCACCGCCCGGCTCGCCTCGGCACTGGGATTCGGCGCGTCCAGTTCCGATTCCAGGGTTTCAAAGAGGCTGATGACGTCGAGCAGGGTGGTGCGGTTGGGCACGCCGGTAAACCGGTAGCCGCCGCCTACGCCGCGCACCGCCTGCACCAGCCCGGCCCGTACCAGGGTGCGCAGCACCTTGGCGAGATGATGGGTCGAGATGCCGTACTGTTCGGCGATATCGGTGGCCGAGAGCTGGCGCTCGGGGTCCCTGGCCAGTTCGAGCACGGCATAGAGGGCAAACAGGCTCGCCTTGTGCAGTTTCATGACATGAATCCGCCCCCGCTAAAGCGGTTTTTCGAGTTCGATGTAGCGTCCTGTCCGCAGCCCCTGGCTGCGAAAGAAGGACAGGGTCAGCTTGTCCTCCCGGTCGACCATGGTCCGCACGGTGGTGACCCCGGCCCTTTTCAGCCGCCGGCAGATCTCCTCGAACATCATCTGGCCGACGCCCCGCTCCCGCAGCGCCGGCGCCACGATCAGGGCGAAGACCCAGCCACAGGGAGGAGAGCCGAACTCCCAGGCGCGAACCTCGCCGACGATGAAACCGACCAGCTCCCCCGCCATATCGGCCACGAGAAAGATGCGGTCGTTACGGCCGGCGCGAACATAGCGGTCGAAGATGCCGCGCCAGTAGGCGGGCTTTTCGTGCTGCACGCCGGCCTGGTCGAGCGCGACCACGGCCTCAAAATCGCTCTCCCTGGCGTCGCGGATGGTCACCTGTGCTGTCATGTCCATGTTCGGATATCCCTGGCGTTCAAAACTTGGTATTGTGGTACCATAAACACCAGTTGCCGACAAGAGAATTCCCATGCAGCTCCCGTCTCCATCGCCCCCACCACAAACACCGTTATATTTTAGTCTTGACCTTAATTCAGCATTGCAGTACCTTTTTACCTGCATCCGTTTCTCCAACAGCAGCCTGACGATGAGCAATGGCCGGAAAACCAGCCATTCCGGACTCTCCAAAGGGGTAGGAAGATGAGGTACGCAGAGACAGGGATCAATCTCGAAATCGATCTTTCCCGGGGCAACATAGAAAAGGTGGCCACCGATCCGAAAGAAACCGAGCTCTATCTCGGGGGCCTGGGCACCAATACCAAGCTTCTCTGGGACCGGGTCCCCCCCGAGGTCGACGCCTTTTCCCCCGACAATCTGCTGATCTTCGGTGCCGGCCTGCTGTGCGGCACGCCGGCGACCGGCTGCAACCGGACCATCGTCTCGACCATCTCGCCGCAGACCGGCCTGATGGCCTTTTCGATGATGGGCGGCTTCTGGGCCCCGGAGCTGAAGTACGCCGGTTACGACAAGATCGTGCTGCGAGGCAAGTCGCCCGACCTGGTCTACCTGTGGATCCACAACGACAAGGTCGAAATCCGCGACGCCTCGCACCTGCGGGGCAAGGGCGCCATCGAAACCGCCGAAATCATCAAGCGGGAGCTGAACGAGCCCAGGGCCCAGGTGGCGGCCATCGGCCTGGCCGGCGAAAACCGGGTCTACTACGCCTCCATCGAGCAGGGCCGCTCGAGCGCCAGCCGCGGCGGTATCGGCGCCGTCATGGGCGACAAGGGGGTCAAGGCGATCGCGGTGCGCGGCACCAAAGACATCAGCGTCGCCCGGCCGGAGGAGTTCTTGGCCCTGTGCAACGAGGTTCTGGAGTACATCAAGTACCGCGAAGAACACCCGATCCCGGGGGTGATGCCGATTCTGGCCGGGCTCGGCTCGCCGCAGGAGATGAAGATCCACGACGAGAAGTGGCACACCGAAAACTTCATGTGGGGCAACTCCCGCACCCGCCGCAAGGGCTTCTGGACCGAGGAGATCGAAAAAGAGTGGACCGAAACCATGGAGAAGGCCCGCACGCGGCTGATCAGCTGCTTCAACTGCCCGATGAAGTGCGGGGCAACCATCTCGATGCCGGGGCTGCCGACCTACATGATGAAGTGCTTCACCAAGCTGACCTACACCATGGCCGCCTACTCGGACCTCGATTTCGGCCTGCGCATCGCCCAGAAGGCCACCGAGTACGGCCTGGACGGCTTCTCCGCCCCGCAGGTGATGGCCTTCGCCCTCGAGCTGCTGGAGAACGGCATCCTGAGCAAGGACGACTTCCCCGGAATGCCTGAGGACAACGAGGGCCGCTTCTTCTACCTGCTCGACATGATCGTCCACCGCAAGGGCATCGGCGACACGCTGGCCAAAGGCACCTACTGGGCGGCGAAGGAGATCGGCAACGGCGCCGAGGACTACGCCCACAACACGATCAAGAAGCACGAGCAGCTGCCCCTGAAGCTGTCGATGCTCAACCCGATCTACTTCCTGATGTACTCCACCGGCGAGAAGATCAACATCACCCAGATCGAGGGCCAGTTTCCGCAGGCGCCCTTTCCCAGCCGCGAGGCGCGCGAGGAGTTCGTCAAGGACTGGATCCAGGTGCCGGACGAGAAGTTCAAGCAGTACTTCCTCGACTGGGAACCGCGCGGCGAGAACTCGATCCCCTACTACCCGACGGTGCAGATGACCTGTGAAATCGTCGACTGGCAGGAGCGGATGCACTACATCGACGACGCTCTCGGCCAGTGCGCCGGGCTCTCCTCCTTCCCGCTGAAGCCGCCCTACCACATCCACAACTACCCAAAGTTCATCTCCGCCGGCGCCGGCATTGCGATGGACGAAGAGAAGCTGACCGAGGCGGCGAAACGCTACCGGACCCTGGTGCGGGCGATCAACATCCGCCGGGGGATGCGGCGCAAGGACGAAAAGCCGCCGGAAAACCACTGGAAGCATCGCTTCCCGGAACTGGAGAAGGAACTGCTCGACACCTACTACAAATTCAAGGGCTGGAACGAGGAGGGCATTCCAACGAAGGAAACCCTGGAGTCGCTCGGCCTGGACTACGTGGCCCGGGAGTTCCTGGAGCGGGGGATCCTGAGCGACGACGAAACGGCCGCCACGGACGAGAACCGGGAGGCGGTAACGGAAACAGCGAACCAGTAGCCGGGAGGACGCGAACCGTGACCAGCATGAAGAAGAGAACGATCAAGAACATCAAGATCGACGTCGACAAGTGCAACGGCTGCCGGGCCTGCGAGGTCATCTGCTCCGCCTTCCACGCCGTGCCGAAATACAGCAGCAACAATCCGGCCCGCTCGCGCATCCGGGTGATCCACGATCCGCTGCGCGACATCTACGTTCCGGTCTACGCCGGCGAATACACCGTCGCCGAGTGCGCCGGCCGCGACAAGTACGTCATCGACGGCAAGGAATACGACGAGTGCGCCTTCTGCCGCGCCGCCTGTCCGTCGCGGGAGGAGTTCAAGGAACCCGACTCCGGCCTGCCGCTGAAATGCGACATGTGCGAAGGCGAAGAGGAGCCCCTGTGCGTCAAGTGGTGTCTGGTCGACGCCCTGACCTACGAGGAGCGGGAAGAAGAGGTGGAAGTCGAGGAGGAGGAAGCGCCGGACGAGATCGAAATCGGTCTGGAAACCCTGATCAACAAGCACGGCCTCGACAAGATCCTCGACACGGTGGAACAGCTGGCGAAAGACAAGGGCTAGTCGACCGCCAGGCACCAGGGAGACCGTTTTTAGCGCAGAGTCGCAGAGAGGGAGAGCCCGCGGAGAAACGCAATAAAGCAGATAAGAATTTTGCCTCTTCTCTCAGTCTCCGCCTCTCTCCGTCTCTGCGTTAAAAAAACTTTTTCCCACCTGGTGCTCCCGGCGTCCTGGTGGCGGACTTACTTGCAGGTTTGCAAACAGAAACAGGTGATAGCGTGGAAACTGTAGCCCCCGAACGGGAAATCATCGAGGTCATCAAGGAGAACGGCGGCGATTCGTTCAAGTACTGCTACCAGTGCGGACTGTGTGACGCCGTCTGTCCGTGGAACCGGGTGCGGCAATTCAGCATGCGCAAGCTCGTCCGCCAGGCGACCTTCGGCCTGACCGAGATCGACAAGGAAGAGATGTGGCGCTGCTCGACCTGCGGCACCTGTCCCCAGCGCTGTCCCCGCGGAGTGAACCAGATCGAGGCCGGGGTGGCGCTGCGCCGGATCGCCGCCGAATACGACGTCTATCCGGGCCATGTCGCCCCGGTGCAGAACGTCGTCGCCAGCCTGACCTCCGAAGGCAACTCCCTCGGCGGCGAGCGCGAAAAGCGCGCCGACTGGGCCAAAGACCTGGCGGTCAAGCCCTACTCCGAGGGGATGGAGATCCTCTACTTCACCGGCTGCTACCTGAGCTACGACCCGCGGATGCGCCAGGTCGCGGCCGCCACCGCCGCCATCCTGCAGAAGGCCGGGGTCGATTTCGGCATTCTCGGCGCCGCGGAGAACTGCTGCGGCGAGAGCATCCGCAAGACCGGCAACGAAGACCTGTTCAAGCGCCTGGCCAGGGACAACATCAAGGCCTTCATCGAACGCGGGGTGAAGAAGGTGCTGGTCTCCTCGCCCCATTGCTACCACACCTTCAGGAACGAGTATCCCGAATTCATGGTCAACTTCGAGGTGATGTTCATCTCTGAGCTGATCGCCGAGCTGATCGCCGAGGGGCGGCTGGAGCTGAAGGGCGAGTATCCGAAAAGGGTCACCTACCACGATCCCTGCTACCTGGGCCGGCACAACGGCATCTACGACGCCCCGCGCGAGGTGCTGGGCAGGATCCCCGGCCTTCAGCTGAACGAGATGGCCGATGCGCGCGAAAACAGTCTCTGCTGCGGCGGCGGCGGCGGGCGGATCTGGATGGAGACCCCCAAGGAGGACCGCTTCGCCGATCTGCGCGTCAGACAGGCGGTCGAGGCCGGCGCCGAAGTGCTGGTGACCTCGTGTCCCTACTGCATCACCAACTTCACCGACAGCAGTCTCGATCTCGACGAGAACGAGGCGCTGGAAATCAAGGATCTCACGGAAATAGTTCAGGCCGTGCTCTGAGCATGGAAGGAAGAATCATGGCAAACAGACCAGCAGCGAGACATTCCGCGGACAAGGGCGATGTCCTGGTTGTCGGCGGCGGCATCAGCGGCATCCAGGCCTCGCTCGACCTCGCCGATTCGGGTTTCCGGGTTTTCCTGGTCGACAAGTCGCCGGCCCTCGGCGGCAAGATGGCCCAGCTGGACAAGACCTTCCCCACCAACGACTGCTCGATGTGCATCGAGTCGCCCAAGTTCATCGAGTGTTCCCGCAACCCGAATATCGAAATCCTGACCTACACCGAAGTCGAACGGGTCGAGGGCGAAGCGGGCGACTTCAGGGTCACCCTGAGCAAAAAGCCGCGCTACATCGTCGAGGAGAAATGCACCGGCTGCAACATCTGCGTCGACTACTGCCCGGTCGAAATCCCCGATCCCTTCAACCAGGGGCTGTCGACCAACAAGGCGGTGCACATCCACTTTTCGCAGGCGGTGCCGCTGGTCACCTACGTCGACCCCGAAACCTGCCTCTACCTGAAGGAAGAGAAGTGCCAGATCTGTGTCGGCGTCTGCAAGACCAGGGCGATCGACCTGCACCAGAAGCCGGAGCAGTTCGAGGTCGAGGTCGGCGCCATCCTGCTCTCCCCCGGCTACGACACCTTCGACCCGAAGCTGCGCAACGACTTCGGCTACGGGCGGATGGAGAACGTCGTCACCAGCCTCGATTTCGAGCGGCTGCTCTGCTCCACCGGCCCCTTCGAGGGCGAAGTCCTGCGGCCGTCCGACCTGACGCACCCGAAAAAGATCGCCTGGATCCAGTGTGTCGGTTCGCGCCAGGTGATTCCCGGCGGCAACAGCTACTGCTCGGCCGTCTGCTGCACCTACACCCAGAAGCAGGTGATTCTGGCCAAGGACCATGACAGCGGGCTCGACGCCACCATCTTCCACAACGATATCCGCGCCTTCGGCAAGGACTTCGAGCGTTTCTACCAGCGGGCCGAGAAACTGGAGGATGTCCGTTTCATCCGCAGTTACGTCACCGTCGTCCGCGAGGATCCGAAGACCAAGAACGTCACCATCCGCTATTCGACCTTCGACGGGGGGGTGAAGGAAGAGGAGTTCGAGCTGGTGGTGCTGTCGGTCGGGCTGAATCCGCCGGCCGGCAACAAGGAACTGGCGCAGAAGTTCGGCATCGAGCTGAACGAGCACGGTTTCTGCAGGACCGACCCGCGCAACCCGATCCTGACCAGCCGCAAGGGGGTATTCGTCAGCGGCGCCTTCCAGGGGCCGATGGACATCCCCGAGGCGGTGGTTACCGCCAGCGGCGCCGACGCCCTGTGCGGCAAGCTGCTCAATCATCGCCGCCACCGGCTGAGCCGCGAGCGGGTCTATCCACCGGAACGGGACGTCTCGCAGGAAGAACCCCGCATCGGGGTGGTGGTCTGCCACTGCGGGGCCAACATCGGCCGGGTGGTCGACATCCCGGCGGTGGTCGAATACGCCGCCACCCTGGAGCACGTCACCTGGGCGGGCGAGAACCTGTTCGCCTGCTCCACCGAAAACGCCAAGCAGATCTCCGACGCCATCGTCGAAAAGGGCCTCAACCGCCTGGTGCTGGCGGCCTGCACGCCGCGCACCCACGAGCCGCTGTTCCGGGATACCTGCCGCGAGGCAGGGCTCAATCCCTACTTTTTCGAGTTCGCCAACATCCGCGAACACTGCTCCTGGGTCCACTCCAAGGAGAAGGAGAACGCCACCGAAAAGGCCAAGGACATCATCCGCATGTCGGTGGCCCGGGCGGCGCACCTGGAAGCGCTGCAGGAATTCGAGCTGCCGGTCGACAAGCGGGCCCTGGTGATCGGCGGCGGCCTGGCCGGCATGACCAGTGCCCTGAACATGGCCGAACAGGGCTACGAAATCTATCTGGTGGAGCGGGATTCCGACCTGGGCGGCATGGCGCGAAACATCTACTACACCCTCGAGGGGATGGACGTTCAGGCCCACCTGCAGGAGCTGATCCGCAAGGTCTACCGCAATCCGCGCATCCATGTCGCCACCGACGCCAGCATCCGCGACGTCACCGGCTACATCGGCAACTTCGAGACCACCATCGAGCGTGAGGGCGGACGGCTGCAGACGATCCGGCACGGCATCGCCGTCGTCGCCACCGGTGCCGAACAGCACCGTCCCGACGAATACCTCTACGGCGAGAACGAGCGGGTCCTGACCCAGCTCGAGCTGGAGAAGGAAATCGTCACCGACAGCGACCGGGTCAACGCCGCCGGCAGCCTGGTCATGATCCAGTGCGTCGGCTGCCGCGAAGAGGGCCGAAACTACTGCAGCCGGGTCTGCTGCGGCCAGGCGGTCAAGAACGCCCTGAAGCTGAAGGAGCGCAACCCGGAGATCGACATTCACATCCTCTACCGCGACATGCGCACCTACGGCTTCAAGGAGGATCACTACCGCAGAGCCGCCGAGCTGGACATCAAGTTCATCCGCTTCGAGCCGGACAACAAGCCGCAGGTCGAAGCGGCCGGCAACGGGCTGAAGATCACCGTCCCCGACCCGGTGCTGGGGCAGCGACTGGAGCTGGAAGCCGACCTGCTCGTCCTGTCGGCGGCCATCGTTCCGGCGAAGGGCAGTCGGGAGCTGGCACGGCTGTTCAAGGTCTCGATGAATCCCGACGGCTTCTTCCAGGAAGCCCACGTCAAGCTGCGGCCGGTCGACTTCGCCGCCGACGGCGTCTTCCTCTGCGGAACCGCGCAGTATCCGAAGCATATCCACGAAACCATCAACCAGGCCTACGGCGCTGCCGGCCGCGCCGTCAGTATCCTGTCGGGCGACTCGGTCACCGCCTCGGGCGCGGTCTGCGACGTCAACGAATACGCCTGCATCTCCTGCGGCGCCTGCATCAGCGCCTGCACCTACGACGCGATCAGCTTCCACCAGACGCCACAGGGGAAAAAGGCGCGGGTCGAACCGGTGCTCTGCAAGGGCGACGGACTGTGCAACGCCAAGTGCCCAACCGGCGCGATCTACCTGAAGCACTACACCGACGACGAAATCATCGCCCAGATCGACGAGGCGATTCCGTAGGACAACCGGCTCATGGACTGTTGAGTGAAAAGACCACAGGCTGATCAAGAATGTCCGGATGCTGGGCGGCCGGAATCCCGGAGAACAAGGCGTACCGAAAGATACGTCGTTGACAAGGGATGGGGGCAACGCCGCAGATGAGCGTTTTTCATCAGCCCTACCCATGAAAGGAGGAAACCATGGCAGGATTTGAGTACAGGCCCAACGTCATCGGCTTTCTGTGCACCTGGTGAGCGTACGCGGCTGCGGACCTGTCTGGAGTTTCCAGGCAACAATACACCACTGAAACCAAGATCATCCGGGTCATGTGCACCGGCCGGGTCGACCTCTCCTTCGTGCTGCGCGCCTTTGCACGGGGCGCGGACGGGGTCTTCATCGGCGGCTGCTGGCCGGGCGAGTGTCACTACGTTACCGAGGGGAACTACGACGCTCTGTTCAACATGCACCTGTGCCGCAAGCTTCTCGAACAGATCGGGGTCAATCCGCTGCGGCTGCGGCTCGAATGGATCGCCGCCTCGGAAGGGGCCCGCTATGCCGAGGTGATGAACGACTTCGGCAGGCAGCTCAAGGGCTTCGGTCCGCTCGGCGAGGGCGAAGGCCTCGACCGGGATACCCTGAAGCTCAAGCTGGAAGCACTGAACAGGATGGTGCCCTACATCAAGCTGGTGGAGCGTGAACGGCTGCGAGTGAGATTCGCCACCCAGGAGGAGTATGCCGACTATTTCGCCGGCGAGGACTTCGACCGGCTGTTCAGGGAGCTGCTGCTCGACAAGCTGAACATCACCCTGCTGACGCTGCTGCTGCGGGACCGGCAGCTCTCCAGCGGGGAAATCGCCCAGGCCCTCGACCTGCCGCCAGCCGAGGCGGCCAGGCACCTGAAGAATTCGACCATGTACGGGCTGGTCCGGTTCGACGAGAAGCAGAAACGCTTCGCCCTGGCGTGAGAGGGTACACTGACGGGCTTTACGGCAACCTGCTTTTGCCACAGATTCCGGAATGAAGAGGAACTCCATGGACATCGGAACCATCGATCAGATTATCGACAGGCACCAGGGCGAGGCCGGCTCGCTGATCCAGGTGCTGCTGGAAATCCAGAGCAAGAACAACTGGCTGCCTCACGAGGCACTGGTCAGGGTCAGCGAGCGGCTGAACGTTCCTATGAGCCGCATCCGGCACATCACCACCTTCTACAAGACCTTCAGCCTGGTCCCCCGGGGCCGCCACGAGGTCCATGTCTGCATGGGCACCGCCTGCCACGTTCGCGGCGCGGAGCGGATTCTCGATACCGTGCGCGAGGTGACCGGCGTCGGCCCCGGCGAAACCGATCCCGAGCTGAATTTCAGCGTCGAGACCGTCAACTGTCTCGGCTGCTGCGCCCTGGGACCGGTGATGGTCGTCGACGGTCAGTACCACGGCAACGTCGATACGGCCGAAACGGCGAAAGTACTGAAGAACTGCACCTGCAAATAAGGGGACGTCATGGCCAGGATAAAATCAGTTGCCGACCTGGAAAAACTCCGCACCGAAATCCTCGCCCGGAGAGAGTCGGAACGCCCCAGCATCACACTCTGCTCCGGCAGCGCCTGCCACGCGACCGGCTGTGGTCCGGTCGCCGCGGCGATCGAACAGGAGCTGAAGAAACAGGGGCTCGGCGACAAGGTCGATTTTCGCCGGACCGGCTGCCACGGCTTCTGCGAACAGGGCCCCATCGCCGTCATCCAGCCCGAGGGTATCTGCTACCTCAGGGTCAAGCCGGAAGATGTTCCGGAAATCGTCAGTGAAACGATCGTCAACGGGAAGCGGGTCGAACGGCTGCTCTACGCCGATCCCGCCACCAGCGAAAAGATCGCCCGCGAAGCCGAGATTCCCTTCTACAGGCACCAGCAGCGGCTCATCCTCGGCCAGAACCGGGAGATCGACCCGAAGAGCCTCGAGGACTATCTCGCCGTCGGCGGCTTCCAGGCCCTGAGCCGGGCGCTGTTCGAGCTGACACCGGAGCAGGTCGTCGACGAAGTGAAGCGGGCGAACCTGCGCGGCCGCGGCGGCGCCGGCTTTCCCACCGGCGTGAAATGGGAATTCACCCGCAGGGCGCCCGGCGAGCTGAAATACGTGGTCGTCAACTGCGACGAGGGCGACCCCGGAGCCTACATGGACCGCTCGCTGATGGAGGGGAATCCCTACGCGGTGATCGAGGGGCTGATGATCGGCGCCTACGCCATCGGCGCCAGCGAAGGCTATGTCTACGTGCGCCAGGAATATCCGCTGGCGGTCAGCAATCTCGAAGCCGCCCTCGCCAAGCTGGAAAAATACGGCCTGCTGGGGAAGAAAATCCTCGGCTCCGGCTTCGACTTCACGGTCAGGGTGCATCGCGGCGCGGGCGCCTTCATCTGCGGCGAGGAGACTTCGCTGATCAAGTCCCTGGAAGGCCTGCCGGGCGAGCCGAAACCACGGCCGCCCTTCCCGGCGGTCCGCGGATTGTGGAACCGGCCGACCAACATCAACAATGTCGAAACCTGGGCCAACATTCCGCTGATCATCAACCGTGGGGCCGAATTCTTCAACTCCATCGGCACCGAGGGGAGCAAGGGGACCAAGATCTTCTCCCTGGTCGGCAAGGTGAACAACACCGGCCTGGTCGAGGTGGCGATGGGCGCCACCCTGCGCGACATCATCTACAAGATCGGCGGCGGTATTCCCGGCGGCAAGAAGTTCAAGGCGGTGCAGACCGGCGGTCCTTCCGGTGGCTGCATCCCGGAATCGCTGCTGGACACCGCTGTCGACTTCGACGAGCTGACCCGGGCCGGCGCCATGATGGGCTCGGGCGGCATGATCGTCATGGACGAGGACACCTGCCTGGTCGACCTGGCGCGCTACTTTCTCGGCTTTCTCAGCGACGAGTCCTGCGGCAAGTGCACCCCCTGCCGCGAGGGCATCAGGCAGATGCTCAGGATTCTGACCGACATCACCCGCGGGCAGGGGCAGGAGGACGACCTCGAGCGCCTGCAGGAGCTGGCCGAAACCACCAGGTACGCCTCCCTCTGCGCCCTGGGCAAGACCGCCCCCAACCCGGTTCTCAGCACCCTCAACCACTTCCGGGAAGAGTACGAGGCGCACATCAGGGAGAAGCGCTGTCCGGCCCTGGCCTGCAGGGAGCTGATCGCCTACCATATCGATCCGGAGAAGTGCCGGGCCTGCGGCGCCTGTCTCCGCCAGTGCCCGGCCGAAGCGATCGACGGCGGCAAGAAACGGATTCACGTCATCGACCAGGACAGGTGCACCAGGTGCGGCGCCTGCCTGGAGGCCTGCCCCGAAGCCTTCGGCGCCGTCAGCAAGCTGTCCGGCCAGCCCGTTCCCGAGCCTCTCCCCGAAGAGAAGCGATGCATAGGATGACAGCCCATGAGTGATTTTTTCCTGCAGATCGACGGAAAGAAGGTCGCCGCCAAGCCCGGCATGACCCTTCTCGAAGCGGCCCAGACGGCCGGGATCACCATCCCCACCCTCTGCCACCACGAACAGCTGGAGCCCTACGGGGCCTGCCGCATCTGCACGGTGGAGCTGGAAGCGCAGGGACGAACCGGTTATGTCGCCGCCTGCACCCATCCGGCGGAAGCCGACCAGGTGGTCAGGACCCGGAGCGAACAGCTGGACAGAATCCGCCGGGTGCTGCTCGAACAGATGCTGTCCCACGCTCCCGACTCGGAGGAGCTGCTGGAACTGGCCGGCGAATACGGCGCCGATCCCGGACGTTATGAAAAGGAGGCCTCTTTCTGTATCCTCTGCGGCCTCTGTGTGCGATACTGTGCCGAAGTCAAGCAGAAGCACGCCGTCGGCTTTTTCGACCGGGGGGCGAAACGCGAAATCAACTTCATCCCGGAGATCGCCGTCAAGGAATGCTGGGACTGCAAGGAATGCTTTCCGCTCTGCCCCACTTCGGCGCTGCAGGCCGCGTACGTGCTGATCGAGTCGCTGATGGCGCCGCCGCAAGCAGAATCCTGCGGCGGCTGTTCGGGACACGGATGACATTCTGCCGATGACCAAGCAGCCTTTCGCACGCAAGATCGTACGGGTGGTCCAGGGACAGCCGGAACCGACGCAGCGGCAGGTGGTGGAAGAATATCCCCTGCGTCTGCGCATCAACGGTCACGATTTGGCGACCCTGGTCTGCTCACCTCACCAGCTCCATTTCCTGGTCGCCGGCTTTCTGCGCCTGCAGGGCTTCATCGACAGCCTCGACGACATCCTGATCATGGGCATCTGCCAGGACGACGCCCTGGCCGAACTGCGTCTGCGGACGCAGGTTCCCGACCGGCTGCAACCGACCCTGACCTCCGGCTGTGGCACCGGCATCTTCTTCAACCTGCCCGAAAACCTGCTCCGTCCGCCGTCACCAACAACCCGCTTCTACCACGCCGACGCGCTGCTGCGCTGCATGCACGAACTGCAGCAGCGGGCCGAACACTACCGCAGCCACGGCGGCATCCACTCGGCGGCCATCGGCGATGCCGACGGCCTGCTGCTGCACGCCGAGGACATCGGCCGCCACAACACCCTCGACCGGCTGGCCGGCGAGGCCCTGTTCCGAACAATCGAACTGCGCGACCGGATACTGATCAGCTCCGGACGAATCTCCAGCGAAATGGTCGCCAAGGCGGCGCGGCTCGGCATCGGCCTGATCGCCTCGCGCACCTCGCCGACCGACAAGGCGATCGACCTCTGCCAGCAGGCCGGCATCACCCTGGTCGGTTACCTGCGGAGCCAGCGCATGGACATATTCACCCATCCGCAGCAGCTGCGGTTTGCGCAAGCGACGGTCTGACCCGAATCGCCGGCGGCCTCGGCACGCCGCCGGGCCCACGAA
Organism: Geothermobacter ehrlichii; assembly: GCF_008124615.1. Lineage (NCBI taxonomy): Bacteria > Pseudomonadati > Thermodesulfobacteriota > Desulfuromonadia > Desulfuromonadales > Geothermobacteraceae > Geothermobacter > Geothermobacter ehrlichii. The sequence continues at coordinate 226,161 of NZ_VNIB01000003.1, read as the reverse complement.
CGGCAAAGACGTCGCTATCCACAGCGAAAAAGCAGGGAGGTCGCATGCTCGAACAGAAGATACTGGTGCCCCTCGACGGCTCGCCCATCTCGGCCCAGACGGTCAAAGGCCTGATCGCCATGAAGGACTACCTGGCCACACCCCTGACCCTGCTGCACGTCCTCGACCTGGAACGTCTCTCCTGCCAGGGGTTCCCCGACAGGAACTACATCGAATTCAGCCGGCGGGCGCGGAAAGAGGCCCGGGAGTTCATCGACCGGCAACAGCAGATCTTCGCCGACGCCGGGATGGCGACCGAAACCCTGGTCCGGGAAGGAAACGCCCGCGACGTCATCTGCGCCCTCGCCGACAGCGGCGATTACGACCTGCTGGTCATCGGCCGCAATCCGGTCAGCGAACTGCGGGACCTGCTCTTCGGCCAGGTCGCCAACTACGTCGTCCACCGGGTGAACTGCCCGGTGCTGGTCATCTAGACAACGCGATTTCCAAACCGCCCGGGACATCGTTCCGGTATCCGGGGGAGTCATGACCGTTCACGCCACACCGCCCGGCGGCGGCTTTCTGCTCGACGAAACTGCCGTCCCGTTCATCCCGGAGGATTTCTCCCTGGAGCAGCGGCAGATCGCCGAGACCACCGAAGCCTTCATCCGCAACGAAATCCTCCCCGACCTCGACCGGCTGGAGGAGCAGGACTTCGCCCTGCTGCGCGCCAAGCTGCGCCGCTGCGCCGACCTCGGCCTGTTTCTGGTCGACATCCCGGAGCGATACGGTGGCCTGGAGCTCGACAAGGCGACCAGCATGCTGGTGGCGGAGACGATCGGCCCGAGCGGCTCCTTCGCCATCACCTCCAGCGGCCAGACCGGGATCGGCTCGCTGCCGCTGGTCTATTACGGCACCGCCGAGCAGAAGGAAAGATACCTGGCAAAGCTGACCAGCGGCGAGTGGATCGCCGCCTACTGCCTGACCGAACCCGACTGCGGCAGCGATCCGTTGAGCGCCCGCACCACCGCCACCCTGAGCGAAGACGGCAGCTGCTACCTGCTCAACGGGGTCAAGCAGTTCATCACCAACGCCGCCTTCGCCGACCTGTTCACCGTCTTCGCCAAGATCGACGGTCGGCAGTTCTCGGCCTTTCTGGTCGAGCGCGACAGCCCCGGGCTGAGCGTCGGCGCCGAAGAGCGGAAGATGGGCCTCAAGGGGACCTCGACCGCCCAGGTCATCCTCGACAATGTCCGGGTGCCGCGGCAGAACCTGCTCGGCGAGGCGGGCCAGGGACATAAGATCGCCTTCAACGTGCTCAATATCGGCCGGCTGAAGCTGGCCGCCACGGTGGTCGGCGCCGCAAAGGGCGCCCTGGCCGAAGCGGCGACCTATGCCGGCGAGCGGAAACAGTTCGGCCGGCTGCTGCGGGAATTCGGCGCCATCCGCGAAAAACTGGCCGACATGAGCGCCGCCCTGTTCGCCGCCGAATCGGTCCTCTACCGGGTCGCCGGACTGCTCGACGCCCGGATCGCGACCCTCGACCGCGACACCGACGACTATCCCCGGCGCTACCGGCAGGCGATCGAGGAGTATGCCGGCGAATGCGCCATCGCCAAGGTCTTCTGCAGCGAAGCGCTGGGCCGGATCGCCGACGAGGCGCTGCAGATCCACGGCGGCTACGGCTATATCCGCGACTACCCGGTGGAGCGCTACTACCGGGATCAGCGCATCAACCGGATTTTCGAGGGCACCAACGAAATCAACAGGCTGCTGATTCCCAACCTGCTGCTGCGCCGGGCCGACGAGAAACGCCTCGAACTCTGGGAGCGGGTCCGGACGGTCGAGGACGACCTCACCACCGGCAAGCTGGAGGAATGCGGGCAGGATTTGCTCGCGAAGACGAAGACTCTCTATCTGCTGTTGCTCGGGGCGGTTCGGCAACGGCACCGGGAGCAGGAGATTCTGCTGGCGCTGGGCGACATGGCCATCGACATCTTCGCCCTGGAGAGCGTGCTGCTGCGTACGGACAAGGCCCGGACGCGTGTCAGCCCGGCCAGGCGGCAACTGCTGCAGGCCGCCGCCCGCACCGCCAGCTTCGAGCTCGCCGCCCGGATCGGCACCGCCGCCGCCCGCTGCGCCGCCTATGCCGCTGTCGAAGCGGATCCGGCCGGGATGCAACCGATCGTCTCCCGACTCAGCGCCTGTCCGACAACCGGGCTGCTGGAGTCGAAACGTCTGCTGGCCGCGGCCACCAGTGACACGGGAGGGTACCCGTTCTGACTTGACCAACAGCTGTTTCGCCGCCGGGGCGGCAGGAACAGACAGATAACTCACCACGGAGTCACGGAGACCACAGAGGAATAGAAAGTCCAAAACACGAAACTTTCACATCTTTTCCCCTGATTTTGACCTCCGTGCCCCTGTGGTGAGGCCCGGTTTTCTCAAGCCAGCTTTGTCCGGTCGTCCCTTTCGTCTGCACGCAGGAGGTCAGCCATGAGTACCGCCGAATTCGCCCCCCTCGATTTCGCCCCGCCCCTGGTCAACCTCGAAGGCTCCGCCGAAACCGGTTTTCTGCTCAGCTCGCCCCAGCCCCTCGGTGCCTATCCGGACAGCCTCGGCCGGATGCTGCGCCACTGGGCCGAACAGGCTCCGGAGCGGATCTTTCTCGCTGAACGGCAGGCCGACGGCGCCTGGCGCCGGCTGAGCTACGCCGAAGCCGAACGGCAGGCCCGCGCCATCGCCCAGGCCCTGCTCGACCGCGGCCTGGGCAGCGAGCGGCCGCTGATGATCCTTTCCGGCAACGCCATCGACCACGCCCTGCTGATGCTCGGCGGCTTCTTCAGCGGCGTGCCGGTGGTTCCGGTCTCGGTCGCCTATTCGCTGCTCAGCCGGGACTTCTCCAAGCTGCGCCACATCTTCGCCGAAACCACGCCGGGACTGATCTATGTCGCCGACGGCGAAGCCTTCGCCCCGGCGCTCGCCAGCCTCGATCTGGACGGCGTGGACGTCGTCGCCAGCCGGGGCGAGGTCGCCGGCACGGCCACCACGCCCTTCGCCAGCCTGCTCGAAACACCGGTCACCGCGGCCGTCGACCGGGCCTTCGCGCAGGTCGGAACGGATACCATCGCCAAGATCCTCTACACCTCCGGCTCGACCGGCACCCCCAAGGGGGTGATCAACACCCACGGCATGCTCTGCGCCAACCAGAAGATGCTCGAACAGGTCTGGCCCTTCGTCACCCGCACCCCGCCGGTGCTGCTCGACTGGCTCCCCTGGAGCCATACCTTCGGCGGCAACCACAATTTCAACCTGGTGCTCAAGCAGGGCGGCACCTTCTACATCGACGACGGCAAGCCGGCACCGGGACTGGTGGAAAAGACCCTGAAGAACCTGGCTGAAATCTCGCCGACCATCTATTTCAACGTCCCGGTCGGCTACGCCATGCTGCTGCCCCACCTGGAGCAGGACGAAAAACTGCGCCGCAGCTTCTTCAGCAGGCTGCAGCTGATCTTCTACGCCGGGGCGGCCCTGCCGCAGGATCTCTGGGAACGGCTGGAAAAGGTCTCCATCCGGGCCACCGGCAAAAAAGTGGTCATGACCTCCTCCTGGGGAGCGACCGAAACCGCGCCGCTGGCCACCGCCGCCCATTTTCCGCTGGAAAAAGCCGGCGTAATCGGCATCCCCTGCCCCGGCATCACCCTGAAGATGCTGCCGAACGGCGACAATTTCGAGCTGCGCGTCAAGGGCCCAAACGTCACTCCGGGCTACTTCCGCCGCCCCGACCTGACCGCCGCCGCCTTCGACGAGGACGGCTTCTACCGCATCGGCGACGCCGGCCGGTTCGTCGATCCCGAGGATCCGGCCAAGGGAATCGCCTTCGCCGGCCGGGTGGCCGAGGACTTCAAGCTGAGCAGCGGCACCTGGGTCCGGGTCGGCCCACTGCGGGTGGCCGTCCTCGCCGCCGCCGCCCCGGCGCTGCAGTTCGCCCTGGTGACCGGGCACGACCGGGATTTTGTCGGCATCCTCGGCTGGCCGAACCTCGCCGCCTGCAAACAGCTGTGCCCGGACGTCGCCGACGACATCGCCCCGGAAGAACTGATCCGCCGCCCCGAAATCGAAGAGCATCTGCGCCGGACGCTGCGCAAGTTCAACGCCGGGCAGCAGGGCAGCTCGACCCGCATCGCCCGCGTCATGCTGATGAGCGAGCCGCCGGACATCGACGCCGGCGAAATCACCGACAAGGGCTACATCAACCAGCGCGCCGCCCTGCAGCGGCGCCGGAAGCTGGTCGAGCGGCTCTACGCCGAGCCGCCTGCTCCCGGGGTGATCGTGCTTTGATGCGCGGCACAACATGCACCCTGCAATTTACTCAACGCACTGAGTAAATTTACCTTGTGCATTGAGTAAATTGTCAATATACTCATTTGCATGTTTCACCGCCCGCAATTTCAGCAACTGCTGCAAAGGTGTCGCGAGCCCCGTCGCTTCATCCAGGTTCTGGCAGGCCCCCGCCAGGTGGGGAAAACCACCCTGGCCCGGCAGCTGATGGCAGAACTGCCGCAGCCGGTCCATTTCGCTTCTGCCGACGCTCTGACCGGCGAAGACCGGCAATGGATCCGCAACCAGTGGGAAATCGCCCGCTTGCAATTGGCAACCGGACGGGCGCAGGAGGGATTGCTGATTCTCGACGAGGTGCAGAAGGTTCCCGGCTGGTCGGAAATCGTCAAATCCCTGTGGGACGAAGACACCCACAAGCAGACGCCCCTGAAGGTCGTCATTCTCGGTTCGGCCCCGTTACTCGTGCAGCGGGGTCTGACCGAAAGCCTGGCCGGCCGCTTTGAACTGATTCCGGTCAGGCCCTGGAGCTACAGCGAAATGCGGGACGCTTTCGGGCTCTCTGTGGATGAATACATCTACTTCGGCGGCTATCCGGGAGCAATAACCCTGCGGGAAGATGAAGAACGCTGGCGACACTACATCCAGGACGCCCTGATCGAAACCACCATTTCGCGGGACATCCTGCTGATGTCCCAGGTCAACAAACCAGCGTTGCTGCGCCAGCTTTTCTACCTGGCCTGCCACTATTCGGGACAGATTCTTTCCTATCAGAAAATGCTCGGACAGTTGCAGGACGCTGGCAACACCACCACCCTGGCCCACTACCTGGAGCTGCTCTCCGGAGCGGGCATGGTGGCCGGGATCAACAAATACGCCGGGCAGAAAGTCCGGCAACGTGGCTCGAGCCCCAAACTGCAGGTCATGAACATGGCCCTCATGTCGGCTCTCGCCAATCAGAACTTCGCCGCCATCCGCAGTACCCCGGAGCTGTGGGGACGCTGGGTCGAATCAGCCATCGGTGCCCATCTGCTCAACAGCTCCTACGAACATGGATATGAACTGTTCTACTGGCGCGAACGCGGTCAGGAGGTCGATTTCGTCATCCGCCACCGGGGAAAACTGCTGGCCATCGAAATCAAAAGCCACCAGCAACCGGCCCCATTGGGGGGAATGGACACCTTCGTGAAAAGTTTCGCGCCGGAAAAAACCCTGCTGGTCGGCGGCGATGGCCTTGACATCGAACTGTTTCTCTCACTGGACATCAAACAATGGCTACCCTGAAAACCATGCGCTTTACCGGAACCGATTCCTACGTCGCTACCGAAGATCTTAACCTGGCGGTGAACGCCGCCATCACCCTCGGACGGCCGCTGCTGATCAAGGGCGAGCCGGGCACCGGCAAGACCATGCTCGCCGAAGAGGTCGCCCGCGCCCTCGACATGCCGCTGTTTCAGTGGCACATCAAGTCGACCACCAAGGCCAGCCAGGGCCTCTACGAGTACGACGCCGTCTCCCGGCTGCGTGACTCGCAGCTCGGCGACGAGCGCGTGCACGACATCGGCAACTACATCGTCAAGGGAAAGCTGTGGGAGGCCTTTGAATCGGAACGGCGGGCGGTGCTGCTGATCGACGAGATCGACAAGGCCGACATCGAGTTCCCCAACGACCTGCTGCAGGAACTCGACCGGATGGAGTTCTACGTCTACGAGACCCGGCAGCTGATCCGGGCGAAGCACCGGCCGGTGATCATCATCACCAGCAACAACGAAAAGGAGCTGCCGGACGCCTTTCTGCGCCGCTGCTTCTTCCACTACATCCGCTTTCCCGACGCCGCGACCATGGCGAAAATCGTCGAGGTCCACTTCCCCGACATCCGCAAAAGGCTGCTCGAAGCCGCCCTGGAGACCTTCTTCGGCCTGCGCGAGGTGCCCGGCCTGAAGAAGAAGCCCTCCACCTCCGAACTGCTCGACTGGATCCGGCTGCTGGTGGCCGAGGGCATCCCTCCCGAAACCCTGCGCGACCGGCAGGCCGAAAAGGCGCTGCCGCCGCTGCACGGGGCGCTGCTGAAAAACGAACAGGATCTGGGTCTGTTCGAACGGCTTGTGGGCCGCCGCCGCTGACGCGATGCTGGTCGATTTCTTCCTGCAGCTCAAAGAGGCCAGAATCCCGGTCACCATCCGCGAATTCCTCAGCCTGCTCGAGGCCCTGGAAAAGCAGGTGGTCTGGGGCAGCGTCGAGGATTTCTATTACCTGGCGCGGCTCTGCCTGGTGAAGGACGAGACCCATTTCGACAAGTTCGACCGGGTCTTCGCCCGCTATTTCGAGGGCATCACCGAGCTCGACGAAGAGCTGAAAAAGGAGATTCCCGAGCAGTGGCTGCGCAAACTTGCCGAGCTGGTGCTCTCCGAGGAGGAGAAGGCGCGGGTCGAGGCCCTGGGCGGCTTCGAAAAGCTGATGGAAACCCTGAAGAAGCGTCTGGCCGAGCAGAAGGAACGGCACCAGGGCGGCAACCGCTGGATCGGCACCGCCGGCCGCTCTCCCTTCGGCGCCTGGGGCTACAACCCGGAAGGGGTGCGCATCGGCCAGGACCGCTCCCGCCACCGGCGGGCGGTCAAGGTCTGGGACCGGCGCGAGTTCAGAAACCTCGACGACTCGGTCGAGCTGGGCACCCGCAACATCAAGCTGGCCCTGCGCCGGTTGCGCCACTTCGCCCGCGAGGGCGCGCCGGAAGTGCTCGACCTGCCCGCCACCATCCGCGCCACCGCCGACAACGCCGGCCACCTCGACCTGCGACTGGTCCCCGAGCGCCACAACAAGGTGAAGGTGCTGCTCTTCTTCGACGTCGGCGGCTCAATGGACGAGCACATCCGGGTCTGTGAAGAGCTCTTCTCCGCCGCCCGCAGCGAATTCAAGCACCTGGAATACTTCTATTTCCACAACTGCGTCTACGAGAGCGTCTGGCGCGACAACCGGCGCTACCGGGCCGAACGGACCGACCTGTGGGAGCTGATGCACACCTACGGTTCCGACTACAAGCTGATCTTCGTCGGCGACGCGGCGATGAGCCCCTACGAGATCGTCATGCCCGGCGGCAGCGTCGAGCACCACAACGAGGAACCGGGCGAAGTCTGGCTGCGGCGGCTGCTCGACACCTACCCGGCCGCCATCTGGCTCAATCCGACCCCGCAGGGATGGTGGCAGTTCACCCAGTCGATCGGCATGATCCGGCAGATCATGGAGGGGCGGATGTTTCCCCTGACGCTGGAAGGGCTGGAGGCGGGCATCCGGCTGCTGAGCAGATCGGCCGCCTGATCCCGAACCCCTTGATGTTGCTGTAGCTCAAGCACCTGACTTCCCCAGATAAACGATATGTTTCTCCCAAATGCACAGAGCTACATTCCCGAATGCCTGAGTCTGTTTTCTTTTGGGGGGTCCGGGAGAAAAATGCTACTCTGTCCAATATTGAGTTTGCCTGTCTTTTCGTGATTCTTGGAGGGGAGGATCATGACCATTCCGGACAACCGCCCGACAGCGCCTTTGCCGGTTCTCGCTTCCAGCCAAAAGTTCCACGCCATCTACCAGCGGAAGCAATGATGATCGTCGATCTGCTCAAACGTGAAGAAGGCAAGACCCTGGAATTCAAGCAGGATCTCTCCTCCCCCAGAAACCTGCTGAAAACCCTGGTGGCCTTTGCCAATACCGCCGGCGGCCGTTTGCTGATCGGCATTGCCGACGATCGGTCGGTGGTCGGCGTCGAAAACCCCCTTGACGAGGAAGAGCGACTGGCCAACCTGATCGCCGACGGCATCGCTCCCCGGCTGGTGCCGAACATCGAGATGCTCACGGTGGAAGGGAAAACCCTGCTGGTGGCCGAGGTGTTTCTGAGCAGCACCCGTCCCCACCATCTCCGTGCCGAAGGCGCGGAAAACGGCGTTTACGTGCGGCTCGGCTCCACCAACCGCCAGGCGGACCGGGAACTGATCGCCGAGCTGCGGCGCACCGTCGAGGGAATCTCCTTCGACGAGATGCCCATGCCGGAGTGTACCATTGACGACCTCGATCTTGACGCCGCCCGCCGTGCCTTTGCCGGGGTTCGCGAGCTGCATGAACAGAACCTGCGCACGCTGAAGATTCTGGTTCAGGATCAGGGAAGAACTGTTCCCTCCCGGGGCGGCATGTTGCTCTTTGGCCGCAACCGCACCTTTCACTTCCCCGATTGCTGGGTCCAGTGCGGCCGCTTCATCGGTACGGACAAAGCAAAGATCTTCGACCATATCGAGATCGAGGAGCCACTGCCCCAGACCGTGGACAGCATCATGCTGTTTTTGAAAAAACACGCCATGCGCGGTGCGGACTTTTCCGACACTCGGCGACGGGACATCTGGAGCATTCCGCTGGAGGCTCTGCGCGAGGCGGTGATCAACGCCCTTGTCCATGCCGACTGGTCTCAGCGTGGCACGCCCGTCCGTGTGGCCTTCTTTGACGACCGCATCGAGATCGAAAACCCGGGCATCCTGCCTCCGGGAATCACAATTGAGGACATGTTGCAGGGAGTCTCGAAAATCCGCAACCCGGTCATCGCCCGCGTGTTCCGGGAACTGAACCTGATCGAGCAATGGGGCAGCGGGGTGCCGCGCATCTACAGCCAGATCGCGGCGCAAGGCTTTCCGGTCCCCGTGATCCGGGAGCTGGGTCTGCGGGTGCGTTTCGTCTTTCCATTGGCAGAAGCGATCCCGGTTCAGGAATCTTCCCAGGCCGCAAGCCAGCCCGGAGCCCCATCACGGCTAGAGTCACGGCTAGAGTCACGGCTAGAGTCACGACTGGCGGCAAAAATCGTCCTTTTGCTGGAAAAAGGGCCAGCCGGCAAGGCAGAGCTTGCCAGAAAACTCGGACACAAAACCGTTTCCGGCGAGTTGCACAAGCAGATCAAACGGTTGCTGAATCTTGGCGTGATCGCAATGACCATCCCGGAAAAGCCAAACAGCCGGTTGCAGAAATACCGACTGACCGACGGGGAAAGAAAACAGCTGGCGCAACAAGGCGAGGAGTAACTTCAGCGACACGAACCACTTGTACATCGGCCTCCCGCAAAACTACTAGCCAAACAAAACTTCCGCTCATTTGGAAAATCTTCGGATGTCTAAAATTAACCAAATCCAAAAAGCCCTCATTGAGATGAGTGGAGGCGAGTTCCAGAAACTGGCTGACGCATACCTCGCGGAGAAAGGACTCGGGCGCGTCAACTCCATCGGCTCTGTCATCGCGGCTAACAAAGTCAAAACAGGAACTCCGGACACTCTCATCACGACACCCGATGGAAACTACGTCTTTGCTGAACACACGACCCAGCAGTCAGGCCTGCTGAATAAGATAAGAGCCGATCTCGACAAATGCTTTGACGAATCCAAGACCGGCGTACCCGTTGGCAGAATTGAGAGGGTGATTTTTTGTTTTACGGGAGAACTCGATCCAGGGGAGGAAAACGAACTAGCCGAAGTTTGCCAAGAGAAGGGGGTGAATCTTGATCTGTGTTCAATCAACTTTTAGATCTCGATCCCGCCTTCATCACGGAGTACATCGCGTGGAAGTATGAGAATGCCGAGCGCGGATGGTTGAGTAGCCACGATGACCACAGAAACTATTGTTTCATCTGGGCTCGGCCGGATCACCAGGCCATCATGGACAGGGTGATCGAGCGCATCTACGGTTACGAACAAGACAGCTTTGTTTCCATAAATCCATACCTCAAAACCTTCTTCCAAGCCAGGGGAGACAATGAGGCAGAGGGGGAGGTGCGAGAGAAACAGGATACCTACCTGTTGCGTCTCATCGACGAGCGGAGTGAAGAAGTGGACCTCATGGTACTCCTGTTCGGTGTCATAGCGCAGTTCCAACCGGCGAGGAGACGCCAGTTTGTTGAGCGATTCGTCCAGCGAAACAGGAGTTTCGATGCATTCAAGCGCCTTTCCTTGGAGTCTAGCAGCTGGTCCTGGAGTGGCAGTCAGGTACCTGTACTGCAAGGACACGTGAGCTATTGGGAATCGTTGTTGCCGCTCATGAACACAGTGGACCTCCTCCCGCACAAGCAATACGTCGAGCGCTATATCCAGGGGCTACGTGTGCAGATTGAGCAAGAAAAGAAAAACGACTTCATTGGAGATTGAGCAAAAGGCGGCACAACCCCTAAGGCCCTCCCTACCACCAGCAGAGTATTGAGCCGATCTTCCAGCGCTGGCCAAGGGGCTGGCTGTCCCCTCATTTCGCAACTGGAATATCGAAGCCGAGCTGACCGATCTCCACTGCCCCGTGCAGAATATCCGGGGCGAGCAGAATAAATTTGAAAGAACTTTCCGGAGCCGGAGCTTGCCGACTGGCTGCATCCGCACCGTACACTCGTAACCTGTCCCAACAACAACCCGGACGCATCCTTTCGGGAACAAAACCAACCGGGGCGCCTCCGCCGGCTGCCGAAAATTGCCCCACCCCGCAAAGAACACTTGCTTTTCGGCACGGCCCGGCGTACATTCTCCGCATGAATTCCTCCGCATCCACAACGACCGCCAGCGACCGTTCCCGGCAGGGCGTCCTCCTCGGCCTGACGGCCTACACCCTCTGGGGGGCCTTCCCGGTCTTCTTCAAGGCTCTGGCCGGTGCCGCGCCGCTGGAAGTCGTCTGCCACCGCATCTTCTGGTCGGCGGTCTTTCTCACCCTGCTGGTGGCGCTGCGCCACCGGCTCGGCACCATCCGCGCGACCCTCGCCGACCGGGCGATGCTGCTGACCCTGTGCGGCTCGACCCTGCTGATCGCCGGCAACTGGCTGGTCTTCATCTACGCGGTGCAGATCGGCGAGGTGCTGCAGTCGAGCCTCGGCTACTTCATCACTCCGCTGCTCAGCGTGCTGCTCGGCTTTATCTTTCTCGGCGAGCGGCTGAGCCGCTGGCAACAGCTCAGCGTCCTGCTCGCCCTGGCCGGGGTGCTTTCCCTGACCGTCCAGTACGGCCGGCTCCCCTGGATCGCCCTGTTCCTGGCGGGCAGTTTCGGGATCTACGGCCTGCTGCGCAAGATCGCCCGGGTCGACGCCCTGATCGGGCTGACCGTCGAAACCCTGCTGCTGGCGCCGCTGGCGCTGGCCGGCATGTTCTGGTTTGCCGCCAGCGGCCAGGCCGCCTTTCTGAACGGTTCGCTGCGGCTGGACCTGCTGCTGCCGCTGTCCGGCGTGGTCACCGCCATTCCCCTGCTCTGCTTCATCGGCGCCGCCCGCCGGCTGCGCCTGGCCACCACCGGTTTTCTGCAGTACATCACCCCCAGCCTGCACTTTCTGCTGGCGGTCGGTCTCTACCACGAGCCGTTCAGCCGCGGTCACCTGCTGAGCTTTCTCTTCATCTGGGCCGGACTGGCCGTCTATTCGGGTGAAGCGCTATGGAAGAGCCGGCCTTGAATGGGGGAAAACGGCCGGCAGAGCGAAGTGACAGAATGAATGGAATTCGCAGCGGAGCAAGTGAGGTTACAGATCTTCGCTACTGAACCGCTCCGCCAGCGCCTTCGACTGCTCGCGTTTTTCCAGCCGCTTGCGGGCCCGCTCCGGGGCACCTTCAAAGAGGAACTTTTCCAGCTCGCTTTCGGGAATCACGGCGGGAACCATCTGCTTTTCGCCGTTGACGTCGAGGGCCACGAAGGTCAGAAATGAAGTGGCGCATACCGTGCGCTCGCCGCTCAGCATGTCTTCGGCGACCACCTTGACAAACACTTCAACCGAGGTGCGGTGGGTCCAGGTGACAAAGGCCTCGAGGCAGACCGACTGGCCGTTGCGGATCGGCTGGAGAAAATCGACCGAATCGGTCGAGGCGGTGACCACCGAAATACGGGCGTGGCGGGTGGCGGCGATGGCGGCGATATCGTCGATGTGATACATCACCTTGCCGCCGAACATGGTCCCGTAGTTGTTGGTGTCCGGGGGCAGCACCATCAGCGTCTTGACAGCTCGCGATTCCCGGCAGAACTTGGCGGGCTTTCTGCTCATCAGGCATTCTCCTTCTCTGCGTCTTCCGCGCTCTCCAGCAGGCGAGACAGCATCCGACCGAGTTCCGCCTTCAGCTCCTCCGCGTCAGAGTAGGTCAGGCCGGCCTCACCGAGCACGGCGACGGCCCCCTCGCTTCGCGGCTGCAGCGTCAACAGCGGCTTGCCGATGCCGCGGGCCAACCCCAGGGCGAGCATGACTCCGGGATCGCGACGGGCAAGGGCGAAAACCGCCAGCCGGCAGGCACAGAGTTGCCGGCAGAGCTCGGCGAAAGCGGCCTCGTCCACCAGAAATCCCTGCGCCCGGCAACAGTCCAGCCCCCGCGCTTCCAGCACCGGCAGAATCGCCTCCCGCAGCAACCGCTCCCCGACCGCTCCAGCCGGAACGGCGACCAGAACCAGGTTCTTCACCGGCGAAGGCTCGATCGGCGAGCCGTCGGCGTCTCGGGGAAAATACTCCGCCAACGGGTGCGGCGCGGCCAGCTTCTCTTCGAGGGCCCGGGTCAGCTCCTCGACCCGCTCCTCCAGGTGGGCAATCAGTGCACGGATACTCTCCACCAGCCGGTCCACCGATTCCGGCCGAATCGACTTGCCGCTCGGTGAATAGTCGTCCTTCTCCAGCCGGAAGTGCGCCACCGGCAGGTCCGCATCCGCCAGCTGATCGAGGATGCGGTTGTAGCCGTTGCACCAGCTTTCGAACGGACGGGGGTAGACATACTGGTTCTGTTTCCGGTAACGGCTGATGACACCGAGAATGTGATCAAGCTCGCCAATCAGGCCGGTGAGCTCTCTTCTGTCCATGGTTCAAGCCTCCATCGATCCCGGATTCACTCAAGCCTGAATCCGGGGGTTCATGGCAGATAAAAAGTGTAACTGCTTGAGCTGAAGATTCTTTGCAAAAACCTCAGGCGCACCCTACGGTTCGCCGGGGATTTTTACAATGAAGAGACAGGTCAAGTATACCGCAAAGGGAACCACGCCCGTGGGGTGGCATTCACATCTCTGAACGGAAACGGTCCTCCCGACGATGATTCCCTTTTTGTCCGTTCCCTTCCGACCACGAAACCGCATCCGGCCTTGCGGGCGGCAATCGACAACCCGCCCCTACCATCCGCCGGATATTCAACACCGCCTTGTTGAATAGTCCACAGATACCGGACGTCCAGCTGGCCCAAAACCCCTTTTCGCGCCCCGGAACGGTTGGCTTCCAATTTGCAGTAAAGAACCGGCAGCACGTAGATGCCCACAGAAGGAGGTGGTTTCATGATGGTCCCAATCAGATACCCGGACGGCCGTTACGACATTGTCAAAACCTCACAACTCGACCACTTGATCGTAAATGGCCGGATCCAGGCCTTCAGGCGGCAGGAAAGCTGGGTGGTTCCCGGTAGGGAACCCATTCGTGGACAGGGCGGCGAAGGCACCCGTCCGGACAGCGAACGGCGGAGGGCCGAATGAAAGCCCAAGACACCATGAGCGCCCTGGACAAGTGCGTCGGCTGCGGTTCGCCCCGTCGCCAGGACCAGAATTTCTGCCAGCGCTGTCAACGTTCGCTTGGGATCGGAACGGACGATCGGCCACGGCAGACCGACACCACATCGTCCGCCCCCGGCAGGTTGCTGCTGGTCGGTCTGCTGGCCGGAGTACTGGCCATCGCCGCCTTTGCCATCCAACACGGCAACCATTTCCCGCCGTCTTTCGCCAGCCAGCACTCAACCGGCTCCTGCATCTCCTGCTGAGCGGCTGCGGCACCCCGCGGCCAGCAAACAAGAGGGCGACCAGGTACGAAGGTCTGCCCCCCGAAGCGGAAACGGCCAACCAGCGAATGCCGGTTGGCCGTTTTTTTCATATGCGCTCGTCACCCTGGCAGGGGTGGTGTCAGAAAATACAAGCTCTACACATTTTGTCAACTTGTCAAGTCTGCCCCCTTTATCTTTCATGTATCGGCAGTCCGGTTCATCATTAGATTGTTAGCAGGTTTTATTTTGGTAAGCGTCGCCAGTGCCATTTACCTGTGTTAATAACTCTTGTTTCTTTGGAGTGACCAATCCACATGCCGGACATGCTGTTGCTGTTTTTTAATAGGAGTTCAAATGTACCAAAATAACCATTTTCGTCGTCAGCGCTATACCAGCGACCTGTTAAATATTCTTTGTTTAGTTTTCCAAAAAAGACGTATTTTTCACCCCTTGAATAAAACTCCGCATAGCAATATTTGAAAAATTGCTTCATTTCTGTATGACCATGCCGGTCTGTTGATTTTGGATAATTTTCACTTTCTACTTCCCACTTTTGTTCCCACATTCCTGAAATGTTGGTTTCTTTACTTCTGTAAATCCATCGTGTTGGCAACAAGCTTAGCCGCTTGACTAAGAATGCTGCTGATTCAAAATCAAGAAATGACTTTATTATGAATCCAGCTATGAAAGGTGCAGTGTACTTCAATGTGGATAGCGCAATTTCATTCATCAATTATTCTTTCTGTTTTTGCCTGTTAACGGCACGCATCACCGGTGCTTACGGAGCGCAGCGTAGTAAGCATCCGGTGCATGCGATTGTTAGCCCTTCCATGGTTCCTCAATGGCATCCACTTCCTCGCCAGACCACTCCTTCTCGAAATTCCAGCCTACTATTTGTTCGAGGAACTTCCGTATTGGCAAGTCAGCATTTTCTTTCTGAGTGGTCGCAAATTCATAGGCGGAGAGAGGCTTGCCCTTATCCGTATCCATCACGTAGTCATTCTCGCCTTCGAAGTCATAGACTGAGACAAGACGAGCGACAGGCACCCCTTGCGTCTTGGCAGCACTTAGCTCAGCCTGAATCGATGCATTCAAAGACCATGCTGAGTTTGCTCGAGGGTTGCCATCTTTCTTCGTGCGTGGCTTAGTGCGATCTCTATCCACATATGCGTATCGAGTGTCAGAATCATGGATGACAACATGGCGGATTCGGAAGTGCGTCAATATCCGCTGGAAGAAGGGAATGTTGTTCTTAGAGCCGGTATTGAGAACAAAGATATCGCTTGAAGGGTAACTAGATTTGAGTAGTTCACGACAAATGACCGCTTCTGTGTCTCCCTCGACCAGACACACAGTATCCGCGTAGAATGCTTCGCAAACATTCGGATCGAATCGATTGATCATCTGCACAAAGTCTTTGTTCACTTCATTCTGGAATATGCTTTCACCAACTTGATGAGAAACAGTCCTTTCATTCTCCACCTTGCAGATCCGAACCAACGAGCAATGAGGTTTCGAGATGTCAATCATTTGCGGACAGTGTGTACAGCAGAGAATTTGGAATGGGCTGTCTTCAGCCAGACTGTAAAGTTCCTCTCGTAATAGTCGCGTCGATTTCGGGTGCAGGAATAGCTCCGGCTCCTCGAAGAGGAGGATGTATTCCTTTCTATTGCCGATTGTTTCACTCTTCAGGAACGCGAAGAAGTTAAACAGCGCCTGACGGATCACCCCGTGTCCGTGCTGCGAAAAAGTCTCCTTCCGATCAACACCATCTTTCGCCACATCAATGGAGTGGTTGGTCTTAAATGCTTTAACGACATCTATGCCACCTCCCTCATCCTTCACAGAAATCTTGAGTGAGAGCGATGGGAAGACCTTCTTGAATGAGGCGTTGATATTGGTGTTATAGGTCTGGATAGCCTCGGATGAGGTCACCTTCTCCTGGATCTTCCTGATTGCTGTGACTGCGTCATCATATTCCGTTGTGTAATTCTCTTTGAGTTTCTTCAGGTGCTCTTTCTCAATGATCTCATTGACCTTCTTCTCAAGTGATTCGACGGTTTCTATCGCGTTTATGGCGATCGGTGTTGGTGCATACTTCGTGAACAGAGAATCCATCCCGCCGAATCCGTTCTTAACGAATTCGCCATCAGCGCCCTTGGTATACTTGGTGAAGGCCTTGCCGACTTCAGTCCATATTTTCTTGATTGTGATTAGGCCTGTATCTGTCTGCACCCATTTCTCAATCCAGTCAGGTTCACCCGAGAAATCCGGGTTCTCGTCGTCACCCTCTTCACGGCGGAAGTCCGCCTCCATTTCAATAGCTGTGTCGGTCTTGTACTGGAAGAAGTCGGATTCCGCTGCCTTCTGCCTAGAATTGACAAAGAACTCGTATGCATGGAGGAAAGACGATTTACCAACATTGTTCTGTCCTATCAGGAATATGACATTGCTGCCATCGAACGTGATGACGTTGCCGGAGCCACCTAAGCCCCGAAAGTTCGTGATGCGGAATTCGACAAGTTTCATAAACTATTCCTTTTGGGCTAATGGTTCATGATAACCGGCTACGACTGGTCGTTTAACCTAGTAGAGACCTTTACGAGAATCGCCCATGTATCAACAGTCCGGTTCATCTATTTTGTTAGCTTTTTATAAATCTTGCCTAGAAAGCAATCTAAGAAAATCAATATAGTTTTGTATTGACTCAAACACAATATCTGGGCCAAGACGTATTTCCGGAAATTCTGAATTGCCATTATGGTATATGATTTCAATATTTGAACGCTGTCGAGCAAAGTCTAAGACTTTTTTGTGATCATCCCTCGATAAGTCTAATTCACCTGTCGCATGAGCCATTACATTTCTTAAAGCGGCGTACTCTGTTATTTCTTTCCATTCCAGTCCAACGAATGGTTTTTCAATGTTTGCAACTTTTTTTAAGTATAACTTTGCTCTCCGAATCCCCTGACCGTTTAGGTCCTTCAGTTTGAAATTTGATTTAGTTTTAATTTCAGCCAGTCGGCAAATATAATTCATATTTTTTTCAAACATAGAATATGCTGTATTAAACAAGGAAAGCCATTGCAATGAAGGAAATACATTGAACAAATAAAAATGGTTATCGGTCAGCCATTCTAAATAATTCTCTCTAGCAGAACCGGTAAGACTTTCTACTTTTGTGTCAACTCGCTTTTTAAAATCGGACTGTTCTTTTTCAAGAATGTCTTTTGTGAACCCACAGTGCAACCGAAGATTTTCAAGTTCAAAGAAAATACCGATATCTTCAAATTCATTGACAAGCTTAGACATTAATGATGCCCTTAAAAGCTAACAGGGATTAGGCGGAATCGATTTTATTGGATAAAGCGGATTCCGCGTTATTGGATAAAATGGAACGACCTATAACAAGCCTGCAACAAAGGCCGTAACTGCTTGGAATAAAAAGAAAGGAGAGAGCGCCAACAGGCGACTTGATTCGGCAGGTGCGTGCCCCCCTCCAAGACTCCATAAAAAGCCGAGTTTCAGCCTAGGAAATTTCTTGGAATCTGTCAATCTCCCGGCCACACCGCGCGGCAAACCACTCCGGCCCCTGCCGGAACGCTTCGATACAGGACAGACTATCAGGGGTCCATCAGGGCAGGCGCCATCGCGCCATCTCTCTTTTTGTCAAAAAAGGAGCTTGACCCAGACAGAGCATTTGGCTATTTTGCCAAATATGAACGAACAACGCCGCCAACAACTCGAAGCCCGCGCCCGGGTTCTCAAGGCCCTGGCCCACCCATCGCGTCTGCTGATGGTCGAGGAGCTGGAACAGGGGGAGCGCTGCGTCTGCGAGCTGCAGCAGCTGGTCGGCGCGGACATGTCGACCGTTTCCAAGCACCTAAGCGTGCTGAAGAACGCCGGACTGGTACTCGACGACAAGCGCGGCAACCAGGTCTTCTACCGCCTGCGGGTCCCCTGCGTGACGGGCTTTTTCGACTGTATTGAGGCGGTGCTGAGCGAACAGGCCAGGTGCAGTTCGGCGGTGTGCGGCCGGTAAGGCAACCACGAAGTCACGAAGAAAACCTGCCTCGCGCAGAGACGCAGAGACACAGAGAAAACAAAATCGATTTGAAATAAACGAATCATTTTATGGTCTTTCTCTGCGCCTTGGCGTCTCTGCGCGAGACAAATTCGTTTAAGTACTTGGCCTTTTGACCAAATAGGGAACAAGCATCATGAACTGGAAAAGCGAATGGAAACCCCTTATCTGGATCATCGCGGTCTTTGCTGGCTGCTTCTTCCTGCCGGTGGAGGCGTCACGGGTGCAGGGAGCGATTCTGGAGTCGCTGCACCTGGTCAGGTGGTATGCCCGGGAACATGTGTTGCTCTGCCTGGTGCCGGCCTTCTTCATCGCCGGGGCGGTGGCGGTCTTCGTCAGCCAGGCGGCGGTGATGAAATATCT
Source organism: Geothermobacter ehrlichii (assembly GCF_008124615.1). NCBI lineage: Bacteria > Pseudomonadati > Thermodesulfobacteriota > Desulfuromonadia > Desulfuromonadales > Geothermobacteraceae > Geothermobacter > Geothermobacter ehrlichii. The sequence continues at coordinate 207,639 of NZ_VNIB01000003.1, read as the reverse complement.
CGGCCCCAGGGCGAACAAGGCGCTCGCCTATGGCGTCGCCTCGGTCTCGGGCACCATCCTCGCGGTCTGTTCGTGCACTATCCTGCCGTTGTTTGCCGGGATCTACCGGATGGGCGCCGGGCTCGGCCCGGCCTGCGCCTTCCTCTATTCCGGCCCGGCGATCAACATCCTCGCCATTGTCCTGACCGCCAGGATTCTGGGCCCGGAAATGGGCATCGCCCGGGCTCTCGGCGCCATCCTGTTCGCCGTCATCATCGGCCTCGCCATGCACTTCTTCTTCCGCCGCGAAGAGGCCGAAAAGGCGGCAACCGCGCCGGTCATGGGCGACGAGGATGAAGGGCGCCCGCTGTGGCAGACCTCGCTCTACTTCGCCAGCATGATCGGCATCCTGGTCTTCGCCAACTGGGGCAGAACCGATGACCCAAGCGGGCTCTGGTACGCCATCTACACGGCCAAGTGGTGGATCACCAGCGGCTTTGCCATCGCCCTGGCGGTGATTCTGACGACCTGGTTCGGAGTCGGTTTCGGGCGTATCTTCATCGCCAGCCTGCCCGCACTGCTGCTGGCGATCCTGCAACCGCAACAGCCAACCCTCGCCTTCACCTTCGGGGTCATCGGTCTTTCGGTGCTGAGCAACCTCAAAGACAGCCGCGACGGCGAAATGGGGCAATGGTTCGAGGAGAGCTGGGACTTTGCCAAGAAGATCCTGCCGCTGCTGCTGATCGGCGTCCTTGTCGCCGGGCTGCTGCTCGGCCGGCCGGGCCATGAAGGACTGATTCCTTCCAACTGGGTCACTTCCCTGGTCGGCGGCAACTCACTGTCCGCGAACCTGTTCGCCTCTGTGTTCGGCGCCTTCATGTATTTCGCCACCCTGACCGAAGTTCCCATCCTTCAGGGTCTGCTCGGTGCCGGCATGGGCAAGGGGCCGGCACTGGCCCTGCTGCTCGCCGGCCCGGCGCTGAGCCTGCCGAACATGCTGGTGATCCGCAGCGTCATGGGAACGAAAAAAACCGTCGTCTTCGTCGTGCTGGTGATGGTGATGGCGACGGTGAGCGGGTTGATTTATGGGACTATTTTTTAAAGTCGCCCTCGCGCAGAGACGCAGAGACACAGAGAGGGCAAGAACCGAAATGAATGGAAAAATTGAATCTTTGTTTGAATCAAAACCTGAAAATTCTACGAATTTTTCTGCGTCTCTGCGTCTCGAGTGAGCGCAAGCGAACGGGCGCGAGGCAGATTTTCAAACCACCAAAAAAAAGGGAGAGTCAAAATGAAAAAGATCCAGATCCTCGGAACCGGCTGTGCTAAGTGTCAGAAACTGGCGGAGAACGTCAAACAGGCCGCCGACAATCTCGGCCTGGAGTACGAAATGGTCAAGGTGTCCAACATCAATGAAATCATGAAGTTCGGCATCATGGCGACGCCAGGTCTGGCGGTCGACGGGCAGGTGCTGGTGTCCGGCAAGGTGCCGAGCCCGGCCGAAATTGAAAAACTGCTCAAACCCTGACCCGATGGAGGAAGGAATGCGCGGAATTTCCTTGTCATCCATAAGTCTGGCAATCCTGCTGCTCTGCCCCGGACAGCTGCCGGCAGCCGATGAAGCGGCCCTGAAAGCCGAGGCCAATGCCGTAATCAAAACCTATGTCACCCGGTTGAAAGGGGCCCTTCGCGGTGCCCTGGCCGAAGGAGGACCCGTTCGGGCGATCGAAACCTGCCGCCTGCAGGCGCCGGCGTTCGCCGAAGAGATAAGCCGTTCAACCGGCTGGCAAGTCGGGCGCACCAGCCTGCGCGTACGCAATCCCGACAACCGTCCGGACGCCTGGGAAAAAGCCGCTCTCGAAGAGTTCGAACGACAGCACCGGCGGGGCGTCCCGGCTGCGAAACTTGTCCGCGCCACCATCGTCGAGGATGAACAGGGGCGGCGCTTCCGTTTTCTCAAGGCCATCCCCACCGGCAAGCTCTGCCTGGTCTGTCACGGGGAAAAGATTGCTCCGGCCGTACGTCAGGCCCTGCGGAAAAACTATCCAGGCGACCGGGCGACCGGGTTCAGCCAGGGAGATCTCCGCGGCGCCTTTACCCTCAGCAAGCCGCTGGATTGAGCCAGCATTGTTCCACTTCTGACAGCCGTCAGCTTCTTCCCGCCCTGTTCGCTGCGCGACATTACGACCTGCGGCTGCACCAGAGACAGTTGCAGTTCAACCTGAACCCGCCGGGCCGGCCTGGTGAGGAGATCTCTCCTCGCCAGGCTGCCAGCCTATTTCCGCATAAAATATGTTGAAATATTATCTTGACATCAATATATCGCAAAACTATATTTGTGCATATACACAAAACAGCCGGACAAATTCCCAGGAGGCCAGCATGAAAATCTGTTTTCCCGTCGCCGAGGACCAGGGACTGAACAGCCCTGTTTACGGGCATTTCGGGTCAGCCCCACAGTTTATTGTCGTCGACACTGAAACCCGTGAAGTCAAGACACTGAAAAACAGGGATCAGCACCACGCCCACGGTGCCTGCCAGCCCCTCAAGGCTCTTGCCGGGCAGGAAGTGGATGCCGTCGTGGTCGGCGGCATCGGTAGCGGAGCCCTGCTGGGCCTGAACCGGGCCGGACTGACCGTTTACCGGGCACAGGCGAAGACCGTTGCCGAGAACATCACCTCCCTCGTCGAAAACGGCCTGCCCGAGCTGACCCCGGCGCAGACCTGCGGCGGCCATGCTCATGGCCACGGACACGGCGGAGGCGGCTGTCACCACTGAGCAGCCGCCCCCGCAATCAACGAAATAGCGGACAACCCTTTTCCTACTCGGAGGACATCATGGCCGGCAGTTTTTTTCTCGGGCTGATCGCAGGCGTTGTCATTACCGGAGTTCTGGTCTGGAAACTGATGCCCAAACTGATGCTGACGGTCCACAAGAGCAGGCTCGGATTTGAGGAAACCGTTGCGGCGATCGAGCAGGCAGCCAAGGCACACGGCTGGAATGTGCCGAAGATCTACGACCTGCAGAACACCATCAGAACGGCCGGGCATGAGGACATGACCCCGGTGAAAATCATTTCCATGTGCCAGCCGGACCACGCCTATCGGGTCCTGCGGGAGGACGCCAACAAGATGGTCAGCGGCATCATGCCCTGCCGCATTGGCGTTTTCGTCCCGGCCGACGGCCAGGTCCGTCTGGCAAAGATGAATGTCAGGCTGATGAGCAGAATGTTCGGCGGAACCATTACCGAAGTGATGGCCAAGGTGGCCACGGAAGAAGAACGAATCCTGCGGGATGTGGTGGAACACCGATGACGCCGCGGCCGCGAAAACCGAGAAACTGCTGCTGCGTCCGTCAGGAATTCGGCAGCCTGATCTTCAAACCGGCAGGTACACCGCTGAAGGAACTGGAAACAACCACTCTCTACCCGGACGAGACCGAAGCACTCCATCTGTGCGACAGCCTCGGCCTGACCCAGCAGCAGGCCGGAGAACGCATGGGCGTCTCCCGCGGCACGGTGCAGCGACTGGTTGCCGGCGGCCGCAAGAAACTGATCGATGCCCTGCTGGAGGGACGAGCCGTCCTGCTGACCGCCGAAGAACCGGGTACGTCCGTCGAATCCCCGGCAGAATCCTGACCATGCCGCTGAAAACGAAGAAGATAGTACGTCTGGGCTGGGTCCTGGTCATGCTGGTCTGTGCCTTTCTGCTCGGCCGTTACCTGCAGCCGAAACCGGCCGCCATGACCCGGGTCCTGCGACAGGCGTCGCCGCTCGATTTCTCCCGGGTGAGGCTCCCCGGAGGCCGCATGCCAACCCGGGTCCCTTACCCGCACAGAACCCGTCCTCACCAGAACTGAACATCCCATGTCCGCCAAGTCTTTCCAGGAATGGCTCAGGGGCATTGCGCCCCGCCGCTGGGTACAGGCCACCAGCCTGGTGCTGGCCAACGCCTGGTTTCTGTCCTGGCTGCGTTTTGTTCCCTGCAGTTTCCTGAGCTGCTCCAACTGCGCCCTGGCCAACAGGTTCTCCGGGCTGTTTCTGAACCTGAAAAACAAGGACTGCAGCCACTGCCGGGCCTGCGAAAGGCACTGCCCGCAGGGAATCGACCCGGCCCGAACCCCGAACCACAGCGTCTGCACCCGGTGCCTGGAATGTACCGGTTACTGCGAAGCGCTGAAAATCGATGTGAACATCTGAACCGGAGAATTCGGAAGGAGCCACCAGATGCGCAGTTTCACTTCTCTGCTGACCGCGTTCAGCTTCCTGGTCATGTCCATCTCGGGACTGATCGCCTTCGTCATGCCCCAGGGGCGGATCGCCTACTGGAACGACTGGTCCCTGTTCGGCCTGGACAAGCCGGCCTGGAGCAACATCCACATCGCCACCGGCCTGCTCTTTCTGCTGGCCGGCATCATTCACACCTGCCTGAACTGGAAAGCGCTGCTCAGTTACCTGAGCAGCCGCCGGACCGGTCTCCGCAGCCGACGACCGCTGCTGGCGGCCGCAGCCCTGACGCTCTTTTTCAGTATCGGCGCGGTGCTTGAGCCGCCTCCACTGCGCCAGCTGTTCGACTTCAACGCCTGGGTCAAGGAGAGCTGGATTTCCTCTGCTGCGCAGAAACCGCCTTTCGGCCATGCCGAACTGAGTTCCCTGGCGGATCTCTGCGACAAGCAGAAAATCGACCTGGACGAAGCCATGGCCAAGCTCAGGGAGGCGGGACTCCAGGGTATCGATGCGACAGCGACCCTTAAGCAGATCGCCACCGCGAATCACCGCTCACCGGCCGCTGTCTATGCCCTGATCAGACCGGCACGGACCGCTGCGGCACCACACCACTATACGCCAGAACTGGTGCAGGAGCGTTTCGAGGGAACCGGAATCGGCCGGAAGACCCTGGCCGATCTGTGTCGTGAGTTCTCCATCCCTCCCGAACGGGCCGCGACCAAGCTGGCCGAGCGCGGCTGGGTTCTCGATCAGGGGGAGAACCTCAAGACCGCCGCCGACCGTCTCGAAGTTTCACCGATTGAAATCCTGCAGACCCTGCTGAGCGGGGAGAAAATCATTCATCCCAACCTGTAAAGGAGCTTTTGACCACCATGTCCGAAAATCAACGCCAGATCCTGATCGTCGGCGGCGTCGCCGCCGGAATGAAAACCGCCTCCCGCCTGCGCCGGCTCGACCCCGAGGCAAAGATTACCGTCATCGAACGCGGCCACTATCTCTCCTATGGAGCCTGCGCCCTGCCCTACGTCCTTGCCGGCGAGATCGGTGAGCTCGACGAGGTGCGCCGCACCACCAACGGCACCCTGCGAGATGAAACCTTTTTCGCCAGGGTCAAGGGCGTGGAGGTTCTGACCCGTTGCGAAGCACTTCGCATCGACCGGGAGAACAGGCGCCTGGAGGTCCGCTTTCTCGATGATGACCGCCGGCAGACCCTTTCCTACGACGCCCTGGTGCTGGCCACCGGAAGCAGTCCGCTGATCCCGCCGCTGCCGGGCACGGAGCTGGACGGAGTTCTCGCACTGAAAAAAGTCGAGGATGCCGCCGCCATTGCCGAACTCGTCAGGCCCGAAGCCCGGGCCGTCATTGTCGGTGGCGGGCTGATCGGACTGGAGATGGCCGAAGCCCTGCGTGCCCGGCATATGGAAGTGCGCCTGCTGGAAATGCAGCCGCAGGTCCTTTCCGGCATCCTCGATGCCGACCTGGCGGAGCAGGTTCACCGGACACTCAGGCAGAACGGCGTCGAGCTGCATCTCGGCGAAGCCCTGAAAGGGATCGAAGAGAAAGACGGCAGAGTCGGGCGGGTCATCACCACGTCCGGAAGCTACCCGGCCGACCTGGTGATCCTCGCCCTGGGGGTAAAACCGAACGTCGAGCTGGCCCGTGAAGCCGGCCTTAAGATCGGCGTAAGCGGCGCCATCGCCGTCAACGAACGGATGCAGACCAGCGATCCGGCCATCTATGCCGCCGGCGACTGCGTGGAAAGCCGCCACCAGCTGAATGGCACCCCCCTCTACCTGCCCCTCGGCTCCACCGCCAACAAACAGGGGCGGGTGGTTGCCGACAACCTCGGCGGTATCGACTCGGCCTTCTCTGGCGTCCTCGGCACCCTGCTGGTCAAGGTCTTCGGCCTCAACGTCGGCCGCACCGGGCTGTCGAAAGAGGCTGCCGAAAAGGCCGGCTTCGAGCCGGTCAGCATCCTCGCCCCGTCTCCCGACCGGGTTCATTCCATGCCCTCGGCACGGCCGATCCTCACCCGTCTGACCGTCGACCGCAAAAGCCGCAGACTGCTCGGCGCGCAGATCGTCGGCCCGGGAGAGACCGCCAAACGCATCGACGTGGTCGCCACCGCGCTGAGTCTCGACGCAACCCTCGACCAGCTCGCCGAATTCGACCTCGGTTACGCGCCACCCTACTCCGCAGCGATGGATCCGCTGCATCAGGCAGCCAACGCACTGCGCAACAAGCTCGATGGGCTTGCCGACAGCCTCAGCCCGCTGCAACTGAAGCAGCGCCTCGACGCCGGAGAGAAAATTCTGTTGCTCGACGTCCGTTCTCCGGACGAGTACGCCGAAGTCCGTATCCCCGGCGCCACTCTGCTCCCCCTGGGCCAGCTGCGCTCCAAGATTGCCGAACTGCCGAAGGACAGGCTGATCGTGCCCTTCTGCAAGATCAGCCTGCGCGGCTACGAAGCGACACGCATACTGCTCGCGGCCGGCTTCGATCAGGTCGCCTACCTTGAGGGCGGCATCCTCGGCTGGCCCTGGGAGCTGGAAAGGGGTGTCGTTGAAGTAAAGGCGCCAACGGCCGCCTGACAGCCGGAGACAGATAGTCCCGACCGATCGACGAGAAGACAGCTCCCGGCATCTGAAAGATGCCGGGAGCTGTTGTTGCCTACTTGCTCTGTTCAACCATATATTCGACCGCGGCCCGGACCTCGGCCTCACTCAGGCTGGCGTTTCCCCCCTTGGGCGGCATGGCCCCCTTGCCTTCGAGCACCGATTCGCTCAATCCTTCGATGCCCTTGCCGAGCCGCTCTTTCCAGGCCACCTTGTCACCCAGTTTTGGGGCCCCGGCAACGCCGCTGTCATGACAGAATCCGCAGGCTTTCTGGTAAACGGCCATGCCGCTCGCTGCTGCGAAAACGGCAGACGGCGGCAAGAGAACAAGAGCGATCAAGAGTACCGTCAGCTTTCTCATGGTCCAGCTCCTTCGGTCGATGTATGGGTTTCCTTCAACTCATACCATGGCCGTGCCCCATGCCAACCGCATCGGGGAAAAATAAACAGTCGAACGCCGGACCGTGCGAACGGGCATCTTCCCTCATCCGGGAACGGCCTCAGCAACACCCACCGCCGCTGGTATCCGCTTCCGCCGCCGGCTTGCAGTCGAACGGTCCGTAATGCACCGAGCGATCGCCGATAATTTCGAAATGCGGCGCAAAGCGGGTTTCCTGCAGCATCGCCGCCGTATTGCCGCAAACCAGCAACGGCTTGCCGGTCAGCAGCCGGTGGTGATCGTCGAGGTCGAAATGATGCGGATGGTCCTCGATGGTCCCCTTGTAGATCGCCACCTGGCCATAGTCCTCGCAGATATCCTCCAGCGACGGCAGCTTGAAGGCCCGCACGGTGATCGAATAGAAATCGATCATGCCGGCCCTGGCTTCCAGTTCCGGATTGTTCAGGGCGATGCGGCGACTGCTGACCTGCCGGTAGTCGGAACAGCCGAGCCGCGCCAGCAGGCGACGAAAATCCTCGATGTAGAGCGCTCCGGCCAGGCATTCGCCGTGCAGTACCGGATCGCGACGAATCGCCTCCGGCACCCTCCTGCCGGCGAAAACATCGGAGAAATAGAGCTCGCCGCCCGGCTTGAGAACGCGGAAAATCTCGCTGAACACCCGTTCCTTGTCTGGAGAAAGGTTGATCACACAATTGGAAATCACCACATCGACCGAATTGTCCTCGATGCCGGCGGCGGCCAGATCCTCGATGTAGCCCTGGCGGAACTCGACGTTCGGCTCCCTGTAGCCGAAGCGCTTGGTCATGGTCGCCACATGCCGGCGCGCCACCTCCAGTTGTTCGTCGGTCATGTCGACGCCGATCACCCGCCCCCGCTCACCGACCAGGGCGCTGGCCAGGTAAACATCGCGGCCGGTGCCAGAACCGAGATCAAGCACCGTACAGCCTTCGATGGCCGGCGGAATCGGCGAGCCGCAGCCATAAAACTTCTCGAGAATCTCGTCTTCGATCTGCGCCAGAATCTCCCGATGCCGCCTGGGCAGTGATTCGGTGGAACAGCAGGCGCTGGTCTTCAGGTCCTTCTGGCTGGAAAGTACCTTGCCGTAGTACTCCTTGACTTGCTCGATGGTCGTCTGTGGGTCGAACATGAAACCGTCTCCTTGATTTTGATTTTGCAGGCGTGGCGGCGAAACGGTCTCCGGGGGCGCAAGCGACCGGTGTGCAGGCTGCGCCTTCCGGCCGCCATCCCCTCTTGACTGTTTTCACAATCCCGTCAAGCCGATACCGACTCAACACGTCGCATGCACCGCCAGGCGAGAACCGCCAGCAAGGCGCCCGCAACAGGCGCAACAATATAAAGCCAGAGCAGATGCAGATGACCAGCAACCAGGGCCGGAGCCAACGAACGGGCCGGGTTCATTGATGCACCGGTGATCGGTCCTGCAAAAAGGGCCTCAAGTGCGACAGTGCCACCGATTGCAACACCCGCCATCAATCCCTGTTCCTTGCTGCCGGTGGCAACCTGAAGAATCACCAGCATCAGCAGAAAAGTCAAAACCAGTTCCCAGACAAACGCCAACTCGGGCGTCACTTTCGGCAGGGTCATCCCCAGATCCGCATTTTGCGGGAAGGTGGCATGCAGAAGCAGACTGGCGAACAGCGCACCGGTGACCTGGCCACCAAGGTAGGCAGGAACTTCGCGCCATGAAAATCGTCCCGTGCAGGCAAATCCTACCGTGACGGCCGGATTGAAATGGGCGCCGGATAGCTCGCCGAAACTGTAGATCATCGCCGTCACCACCAGTCCGAAGGTCAGGGCAATGCCGACATGGCCGACCGCGCCGGCGTAAACCTTGTCGATAACAACCGCCCCGGTTCCGGCAAAAACCAGGGCAAAGGTTCCGATCACTTCTCCAACGCAACGCTGCATCAGAGGCATCATAACCACCTACTTTCGAAAGGTAATCTGACAACAGCCCAGATCGAGGGCCCTGCCGTCGACCGAACAGCTCAGTCCCTCTGCCAGGGAATACCGGATCATTTTTCCTTCTCGCCGGGATGTAACAAAGCCGGCCTCGCGCAGAACCTTGAGGTGGTGGGAAAGAAGGGTTGGCTCGATTTCGAGCCTTTCGCTCAGTTCTCCGGCACAGAACTCACCCTGCAGCAATTCGCCGATCACCGCCAGTCGGTTGGGATCGGCCAGCACCTTGAATTTGTCCGCCCAGCGGCTGTCCATGGATCCTCCAGACAGGTGTCAGATGGCACCTTGGCGCCGAATTGCAGTCCAAAATATGAACCGAATTACAATTGAATGTATTTTCAAACAAAAAAAAGGGTAACAAAAGGCGCAAGGATCGCAAGGGGAAACTGCCCCGTGCGGGGGCAGCCGCGAAAAAACGAAAGACAAAAGAGGGCTCAGACGGCCGCAGAAACAGGCTCCTTGCGGCCATAATACTTTTTCTGCAGCCAGAAGGCGACATTCACCAGCCCGATCAGCGCCGGCACCTCGACCAGCGGGCCGATCACCGCGGCAAAGGCCGCGCCGGAATCGAGTCCGAAGACCGCCACCGCCACCGCGATCGCCAACTCGAAATTGTTGCCGGCAGCGGTAAAGGCCACTGTCGCGGTCCTGGAGTAGTCCGCTCCGGCCTTGACTCCCATCCAGAAACTGACCAGGAACATGATGCCGAAATAGATCAGCAGCGGGATGGCGATCCGCACCACATCGAGCGGTATCGAAACGATCAGTTCCCCCTTGAGACTGAACATGACCAGGATGGTGAAGAGCAGCGCAACCAGGGTGACGGGGCTGATTCTGGGGATAAATTTCCTTTCGTACCAGTCCCGCCCCCTGCTTTTGACCAGCACCAGACGGGTCAGCATCCCGGAAACGAAGGGAATGCCGAGGTAGATCGCCACGCTCTCGGCGATCTGGCCGATGGAAATTTCAACCACTGCCCCTTCGAGACCGAACAGCGGCGGCAGGACGGTGACGAAGAACCAGGCGTAGACCGAGTAGAACAGGACCTGGAAGACCGAGTTGAAGGCGACCAGCCCGGCACAATATTCGGTATTTCCTTTCGCCAGTTCGTTCCAGACGATGACCATGGCGATGCAGCGCGCCAGGCCGATCATGATCAGTCCGACCATGTACTCGGGATAGTTGTGCAGAAAAACGATGGCGAGAATGAACATCAGCACCGGGCCGATGACCCAGTTCTGCAGCAGGGAAATGCCGAGAATCTTCCGGTTGGCGAAAACCTCGCTCAGCTCCTCGTAACGCACCTTGGCCAGCGGCGGATACATCATCAGGATCAGGCCGATGGCGATGGGGATATTGGTGGTGCCGACCGAGAAGGTATTGACGACATCCTTCACGCTTGGAAAGAGCCAGCCGGCTCCGACACCGATGAACATGGCGAGAAAAATCCACAGAGTCAGGTAGCGGTCGAGGAAGGAGAGTTTTTTCGTCAGTCCGTGTTCCATGTACAAACCTTTCATAAAATCAATCTCGCGCAGAGTCGCAAAGACGCGGAGAAAGCAGAGTCAAAAAAGCTCTGGACTTCGTTAAGTTTTAGTCAAAATCTGAAAATCCCGGGTTTTCTCTGTGCCTCTGCGTCTTGAGTGAGCAAAGCGAACGGGCGCGAGATTAATCTTTGCCCCTCTTGGCGTCCCTGGCGACTTGACGGCTAATCGTTTTCCAGTTCCTTACGGAAAAAATCCCCCAGCCGCTCGCGGATCTCGTCCCGCACCCGGCGGTAGACATTGAGCACCTCTTCCTCGCTGCCGGTCGCTTTCGGCGGATCGTCGAAACCGATGTGGATCCGCTGCACGCCGCCGAAAAAGAGCGGACACTTCTCGTTGGCGTCGCCGCACAGGGTAATGACGTAATCGAAGTTCTGCCCCTCGTACTGGCTGAGGTGATCGGAAGAGTTGTTCGAGATATCGATGCCGATCTCGGCCATCACCTGCACCGCTTTTGGATTGAGCCCGTGCGGTTCGGTACCGGCGGAAAAGGCTTCGATCTGTCCGGCGAAGTCATGGTTGATGATGCCGTCGGCCATCTGGCTGCGACAGGAGTTGCCGGTGCAGAGGAAGAGGACACGTTTTGGCATGTCAGAGTCTTTCACAGTGATTCAAATCTGTCTTGCGCAGAGCCACAGAGATGTGGAAACGGGTAGAGTCAAAAACCCTGGAATCTGGGGTTTACCAACCCAAAAGTCCTGGATTTTCTCTGTGCCTCTGCGTCTTGAGTGAGCAAAGCGAACGGGCGCGAGACCAAAGGGGCGCGACTTACAGGCATTCCGTTTCGCTTTTCTTCCGCAAATACTGCCGCAGCGCCACCAGGTCGGCCACGCTTCGTTCGCTGCCTGCCAGGCGCTGGAGCAGCGGATCGAGCAGGGACCGGGCCTGCGCGTCGTCGGTCAGCCGGTAGTACATCCAGCTGCCGCGGCGCTGGTCGTTCACCCAGCCGGCCCGTCGGAGAATGGCGAGATGCCGCGATACGGTCGATTGCGGCAGGCCGAGCACGGCGAACAGGTCACAGACACAGAGCTCGTCATCGCGCAGCAGGTTGAGAATCCGCAGGCGGGTCTCGTCGCCAAGGGCCTTGAGGTGATCACAGAGCCTTTTCATGGCACACATAATATCCGGATATCCGGATTTATTGCAAACACTATTTCACCAGCTCCTGCCCCTGCCGGGCGCACGCATGAAAAAAGGGCGGCCGAATTGGCCGCCCTTTTTTGTGTCTTAACAGAAATAAACGTCAGTCGACCTGTGGTCCGTACTGGGCAAAGTCGACGTCGCCCTCGACCTGGTACTTCTTGAAGTTCTCGATGAACATGCCGGCCAGCCTGCGGGCGGTGGCGTCGAAGGCGTCCTTGTCGGCCCAGGCGTTGCGCGGGTTGAGCAGACTGCTGTCTACACCGGGCAGTGCCTTGGGGATGTTCAGCTTGAAGAAGCGGGTCTGCTCGAACTCGGCGTCGTTGATCGAGCCGTCGAGGATGGCGTTGATGCAGGCGCGGGTAGCCTTGATGCTCATCCGCTGACCGACGCCGTAGCCGCCGCCGGCCCAGCCGGTGTTGACCAGGTAGGCGTTGACGCCGTGCTTCTCCATCTTCTCACCGAGCAGCTTGCCGTAGACGGTCGGATGCAGCGGCAGAAAAGCCTCGCCGAAGCAGGCGGAAAAGGTCGCCTGCGGCTCGGTGATGCCCCGCTCGGTGCCGGCCACCTTGGCGGTGTAGCCGGAGAGGAAGTAGTACATCGCCTGTTCCTTGGTCAGCTTGGAAACCGGCGGAAGTACGCCAAAGGCGTCGCAGGTGAGGAAGATGATGTTCCTCGGATGTTCGCCCTTCAGGCTCGGCTCGTGGTTTTCGATATGCTCGATCGGATAGGAAACACGGGTGTTCTCGGTCTTGGAGCCATCGGCAAAATCGATCACGCCGTCGGCGTTGGCGACCACGTTCTCGAGCAGCGCGTTGCGACGGATGGCATTGTAGATCTCCGGCTCGTTCTCGGCCGACAGGTTGATGCACTTGGCATAGCAGCCACCCTCGAAGTTGAAGATGCCGTCGTCATCCCAGCCGTGCTCGTCGTCTCCGATCAGCTTGCGGTTCGGGTCGGTGGACAGGGTGGTCTTCCCGGTACCGGAAAGGCCGAAGAAGAGCGCGACATCACCATCCTTGCCGACGTTGGCCGAGCAGTGCATGGAGAGAATCCCCTGCAGCGGCAGCCAGTAGTTCATCATCGTGAAGATGCCCTTCTTCATCTCGCCGCCGTACCAGGTTCCGCCGATGATGGCCACGTTCTTCTCGATGTTGAAGATGATGAAGACCTCGGAATTCAGGCCATGCTTCTGCCATTTCTCGTTGGTCAGGTTGCTGGCGTTGTAGACCCGGAAATCCGGTTTGAAGGCCTGGAGCTCCTCCGCCGAAGGGCGGATGAACATGTTCTTGACGAAATGCGACTGCCAGGCGAATTCGGTAATGAACCGCACCTGCTTGCGGGTAGCCGGATTGGCGCCGCAGAAGCCATCGGTGACATAGAGATCTTTACCCGAGAGATAGTCGATGACATCGGCGTAAAGCTCATCGAAAATCTCGGGCGAAACCGGCTGGTTGACGCTGCCCCAGGCGATGTTGCCGGAGGAAGGGTCCTGCTTTACGAAATATTTATCCTTGGGCGAGCGGCCGGTAAATTTGCCGGTATCGACCATCATGGTGCCGTTTTCCGATACCTGCCCTTCTTTCCGGTCCTGCTCGTGCTGGAAGAGTTCCTCGTAGCTCAGGTTGTGGTAGAGCTTGCCGACGCTCTTGAGACCAAGTTGCGCGGCATCAGGTCCGTTCGTTTGCATTTCTGCCCCCTTGCATCCTGGTTTTTTTCCGCCGCTGGCGGAGATTGTACCGAAAAGGAAAAGCCCGATTCCAGGAACCGAGCACCTGCACTCGGCTCGCCCCGGCAAATCAGGCTGGTCTGCTGACGCCGAAAGGGGATGGGAGGTCAGGCGCCGTCAAATGTTGCCAAGAATACGCCTGCTCCCACCGAGGGTCAACACCCTGAACCCACTTTTTTATCCTCGGCCATTCATTGTAGCCTTTTTAAGAAAAATAAAAAAGGTTAGTTTTGCTAAAAGTCAAGCCGGTTCCGCGAACCCGATCGGCAGGCTTGACGTTTCAGCCCCCGGGGCATGTCGCCAGGCTGTCATGTGCGACTGCCTGGGCTTCAGGGCTTTTTTCCATCCGCCCGCCAGCGAAGATAGGCAACGAGCTGCCAGATCTGATCGTCGGAGAGATAGCCCCCCCCAGCTCGGCATCACCGAGCCGCGGGAGCTGAAAGGTTCGACGGCCTTGCCCTGTTCGATGCGCCAGAAGAGATAGGCCGGATCGACGCTGCGGTAGCGAGGTTCGCTGAACGTCGGGGCGGGCGGGTCGAAAAAGACGGCACGGAGTGAGCGACCCTCGTAAGAATGACCATGGCAGGAAGCGCATTTCTGCTGAAAAAGCTCACGTCCCGCCCGAACCACGTCCGCATCCATGAACAGGTCGGTGGGAACCACTCGAGCGGGATAGGTCGGGGTCTGTTCCTGACAGGCGGCAAGCACAAGCAGGACCAACAGCAGGTGCCAGCGCATGAGCTCCTCCCAAAATGGACGGGGCCGCCATCGGCGGCCCCGTTTCCTTTCATTGATTGATTCTTCAGGCGGCAAGTTCTTCCGGCGGACAGCCCCAGGCCGATAGCTCCTCCACCACGGCCTTGACGATTCTGGGCAGGGCCGGAGCGACGGCCTGGCTCAGCTCCATGTTCATTTCGATGGAGTCGGGCTGAACCCCCCAGACCACGAGCTCCGGCGGGCAGTAGCCCTGAAGTTCGGCTACCGCCAGCAGGTCCTGGACGCCCATTTGGTGTACCGACAACTTGCTGGCAAAGGCCCGGGGGACCTCTTCTCCTTCGAGGCGAAAGATCTCCCCCGGTTTCTCCCGCATGTCGATGGCATCGATGATCAGCAACCGGTCCGCCCCCTCCAGATGGGGCAGAAGATCGAGACCAAGCGTGCCGCCGTCGAGCACCGTGACGTTTTCCGGAAAACGGTAGCGGCGCTGCAGCTCCTCGACCACCCGCACCCCGAATCCATCATCGCTCATCAGGCTGTTGCCGATGCCGAGGACCAGAACCTGCATCAGAGGTCCTCGGGCTCAATGAACTTGTAGCCGCCAAAAATCGAGCTGAGGGTGCCGTTCTTTTCCTTCACGTCCATCAGCCAGGCGCTGTAGACATGGTGGATGGCGAACCCGATCAGCAGCCACATGACGATATGGTGCGCCAGTCGCAGTCCCTGGTTGCCGAAAACCACCAGAACCGGACCGAGGATGCTGTCCCAGCCGCTGCCCGGGGCGTATTGACCGTAGAGGGCGAAGCCGCTGACGATCTGCACCAGGTAGAGCAGGAAGACCACCGAGTAGGCCATGGCCGCCAGGGCGTTGTGACCGACTTCATACGGCGGCTTCTTGGCCAGAAAGGTGTAATACTTGAGAGTCCCGATGATCCGCCGCCAGCCGCTTGCCGTCACCCAGGGGAAGAACTCCTTCCACGAGGCGTGATGGTTGCCGAAGAAACTCCAGATCAGGCGCGACAGCACCGACAGGACGAAAGCGTAGGCGAAGCCGTAGTGCACCACACGCATGACACCCATGACGAACTGGCTGGGGCTGCTGACGGTCACGAATGGATTTCCGATGTAGAATCCGGTGACCGAGAGGACCACAATACTGACCGCATTGACCCAATGTGTGATCCGGACCGGCCACTCCCAGACATAGCGTATCTGCAACATGACGCGTCTCCTTGCTTAGAGGGCCTTGACCTTGATGAGCTCGTTGCCTTTGCCATCCATGACATGCACCGCACAGGCGAGGCAGGGATCGAAGGAATGGATGGTGCGCAGAATCTCCAGCGGCTTCTTCTCATCGGCGATGGGCGTACCAATCAGGGCCGCTTCGTAGGGGCCCATCTGGCCGGCGGCGTCGCGTGGTCCGGCGTTCCAGGTCGACGGCACCACCGCCTGGTAGTTGGCGATGCGGCCGTTCTCGATGCGGATCCAGTGGCCGAGGGCGCCGCGCGGAGCCTCGTGGTAGCCGAAGCCCTGGGCCTCCTTCGGCCAGGTCGAGGGATCCCACTTCTCGGGGTTGTGGGTCTCATAGATGCCGCGGCCCATGTTGTCGGCCAGCTGCATCAGCCACTTCTCGTTCATCCGCGCCAGCATCAGGCAGTCGACACCTCGGGCGGCGGTGCGGCCGAGGGTCGAGAAGAGGGCCTCGGGCCCGACGCCCAGAGTCTTGAGTACATGGCCGACGATCGCCCTGGCGTCTTCGTTGCCGGAGGCGTAGGCGACCAGCACCCGCGCCAGCGGGCCGACTTCCATCGGCTGGTCGTTGTAGCGCGGCGACTTGACCCAGGAGTACTTGCCGTTGGTGTCGAGGAAGTCATAGGGCGGTTTCGGCCCGGTGTACTTGTGATTGGTTTCGCCCTGGTAGGGATGCAGGCCCTTGTCGTCACCGCCGCTGTAGGTGTACCAGCTGTGGGTGACGTACTCGGTGATCTTCTTCTCGTCCATCTCCAGGACGTTGGCCAGATCCTTGCCCATGATGACGCCGCGCGGGAAGTAGAGGCTGTCGGTGCCGCCGCTGTTGTCCATGGGGAAATCGCCGTAGACCAGGAAGTTGCCGACGCCGCCGCCGATGGCCGCCCAGTCCTTGTAGAAGGAAGCGACCGCCAGCAGATCGGGGATGTAGACCTTCTCAACAAACAGGCGGGCCTTCTTCAGCAGCTTCTGCATGTAGGCGATCTTGTCGGCGTTGATGGCGTTCTGGCTGTCGGGATCGACAGGCACCGCCATGCCGCCGACCAGGAAGGTCTGCGGATGCGGGTTCTTCGAGCCGAGAATGGCGTGGACCTTGATGACGTCCTTCTGCCACTCCAGGGCCTCGAGGTAGTGGGCGACCGCCATCAGGTTGGCCTCCGGCGGCAGCCGGTAGGCGCTGTGCCCCCAGTAGGCGTTCTGGAAGGGGCCGAGGCGGCCGGTCTGGACGAAGGCGGCGATCCGCTCCTTCACCGCCTTGAAATGCTTGACGCTCGAGTTCGGCCAGTCGGAAATCGACTGGGCGAGCTGGGCGGTCTTCTTCGGGTCGGCCTGCAGGGCACTGGTGATGTCGACCCAGTCGAGAGCGTGCAGGTGATAGAAATGAATGACGTGGTCCTGCACGGTCTGGATGCCCATGATCAGATTGCGGATCAGACGGGCATTGTCCGGGATCTGGATGTTCAGGGCGTCCTCGACGGCCCGGATACTGGCCATGGAATGCACCGCGGTACAGACGCCGCAGAAACGCTGGGTGAAGTGATGGGCGTCACGCGGATCACGCCCCTTGAGAATGGTTTCGATACCGCGAAAGGAGGTTGAAGAGCTCCAGGCGTCGGTGATCTTGCCGCCTTCCACCTGCGCCTCGATGCGCAGGTGCCCCTCGATACGGGTAATCGGATCAACTGCTATTTTCTGGGCCATCGTCTTATTCCTCCTCGATCACCTTGTCTTGTTCCATATTGTCGCCACGCCGGAAGCAGCTGGCCACACCGTGAGCGCCGAAGGCCACGGCGGTGGCGGCCGCCAGACCGATACCGATCTTGTCGGCGGTCGCTTCGACGCCAAAGCCGGGAACTTTCGGCAACCGCCGGTAGAAGGGGCTCATGGTGTCCCAGAACTGCGGCTCGGAGCAGCCGATGCAGCCATGCCCGGACATGACCGGCCAGGAGACACCTTCGTTGTAACGAACCGTCGGACAGTTGTGGAAAGTTTCCGGTCCCTTGCAGCCGAGCTTGTAGAGGCAGTAGCCCTTGCGATGGCCCTCGTCGCCGAACGTCTCGGCATACTGGCCGGCATCGAAGTGCCCCCGCCGCTCGCAGTTGTCATGAATCCGCTTGCCATAGGCGAATTTGGGCCGCCCGAGGCTGTCGGTGGCGGGCAGTTTGCCGAAGGTGATGAAATGGACGATGGTCGCCGTCAGGTTTACAGCATTGACCGGGCAGCCGGGCAGCTTGACCACCGGCGCGCCGGGAACCAGGTCCGTGACCGAAACCGCGCCAGTCGGATTGGGCGCGGCCGCCGGAACGCCGCCGAAACTGGAACAGGACCCGACACAGATGGTGGCGGCGGCGTTCTTCACCAGTTCGGTGCAGCTGTCAACGGCGCTCTGGCCGCTAACAGTGCAATAGGCCCCGCCATCCCCCTTGGGAATGGATCCTTCCACGACCAGCACATACTGGCCCTTGTACTTCTGCATGGCCTGTTTCTTGGCCTCCTCGGCCTGATGACCGGCCGCGGCCATGATCACCTCGGAGTATTCGAGGGAGATGACATCGAGAATGATGTCGCCCGCCGTCGGCTGGTTGGCGCGCAAAAAGGCCTCGGAGTCTCCAGAGCACCCCTGGAACTCGGCCCAGATGACCGGAACCCGCTTGTCCTCGATAGCTTGGGCAACCTTCGGCACGAAGCTCATGGGCAGGGCCATGGCGGCCGTGGTCGCGGTGCAGAACTTGATGAAATCACGCCGGGAGACCCCGCGCTTCTCCCACTTCTGGAGGGTTTCCTCCGGAATGGACCCCTCATGCGGCGTCAGACCAGGTTTCATGGACTCTTCCTCCTTTCGTCTTGCAGAACCCCTGTCACAAACACGATTCGAAAAAAAAATGATGTCAACGTGCCGTTTTGGAAAGATTATTTAATTCCAATCATTCGGCGTGCCGAGATCTTGCTTCAAAATACAACAGTGTTAATACTGTCCGTTTCTTTCGGGTGTCAAGGGGATTTTTACAAAATGATGTATACACTATACCATATATCTAATGAACGTACCGTATACATCGCCAGATGAAAACAGGTGAATTTTAATTATTAATCGTGATTTTCCTGCCGCGCGGATCAAGCTCACTGGCCCCTTTTCTCCCGGCCGATGACCTGCAAGCCTGCTGGAATTCCCGGCTCCCCACACAAGACAATACCGGGTGCTATACTGAAACCAGGAGGAACGAACGAACAAAAGGAAAGGGGATTGAATATGACACGCGATGTCGGCAAATTCGGCACCAGCGACAAGCGCGGTCGGGCCGCCACCCATGACGATCCCTACGCCCCGGAAAGCGGCCTGAAAGGCACCCTGCTCTGCAAAGACTGCCACGCCCTCTACCGCAACAAAAGCTGGCTGCTCGATGCAAAAGCCTACCAGGAAAGCAAACAGGGAGGCGATTTTGAGTGGACCACCTGCCCCGCCTGCCAGAAAATCGCCCAGCACTTTGCGGAAGGTATCTTTACCCTGAGCGGAAAGTACCTGTGGGATCACGAAGAGGAGATCCGCAATATTCTGAAAAATGAAGAACAGCGGGCCATGGCCCAGAATCCGCTGGAACGGATCATGCGCATGGAGCGCGAGGGGGACAAACTGATCGTCGAAACCACGGAAGAGAAACTTGCCGAGCATCTCGGCCGGGCCGTTCACCGGGCCCACCAGGGCAAGCTCAAGGTCACTTGGACGGGCGACCCGGCGACCTGTCGGGTCACCTGGCAACGGTTGACCTGACGGCGGAAACGAAAAAATGCGTCGTGAACCAGAGAAAGCCTTTTGCTCTGGTTCTTGTCATTTGCCACGAGGCCTAAAGGTATCAATGAGAACACACCACCTGCTGGAACACACTGCCGACATGGGCATCGAGGCCGAAGGGGAAAGCCTGGCGGAGCTTTTCGTCGAAACGGGACGCGGCCTGCGCCAGATGATCACCGGTGAGACCGTCGGTTCGGTCAGTGAAGAGATCACCGTCGAGATCACTGGCGGCGACCGAGAGGAACTGCTGGTCAACTGGCTGAACGAGATTCTTTACCTCTTTGAGATCCGCGGCTTTTTCCCGGCCGAATTTGCCATCGACGAGATGGATGAGACACACCTGAGGGTGCGGGTCGGTGGAGAACGTTTCGATCCCGCACGGCATCCGGTCGAACGGGAGGTCAAGGCGGCAACCTATCATCAGCTCGTGGTGGAAGAGAGGGACGGGACATGGCGGGCGCGGGTTTACGTTGACCTGTAACAAAATACTTTTCGCAAGAGCGGGCAACGCCCGGTCATAAGCAGAGGACAAAACTTTCATGGCTTTAAAGATAGAAAAAATCGATGACTGTCGCTGGCGCATTATCAAAGAAGGGGCGATGCGCACCGAAGGACTGATCTTCGCCAGCGAGCAGTTGATGGAAACGCTCCGCCATGAGCAGGCCCTCGAGCAGGTGCGCAACGTCGCCACCCTGCCGGGCATCGTCGGCCCCTCGATAGCCATGCCCGATATCCACTGGGGCTACGGCTTTCCAATCGGTGGAGTGGCCGCCTTCGACCCGGACGAGGGCATCGTTTCGCCGGGCGGGGTCGGCTACGACATCAACTGCGGTGTGCGCCTGCTGCGCAGCGCATTGAACGTCGAGGAAGTCCGCCCGCACCTCAAAAATCTGGCCGATACCCTGTTCCGCAACGTACCGGCGGGGATCGGATCCAAGCGGCGCGACCTGAAGCTCACCATCGCCCAGGAGCGCCAGGTCCTGCAGCAGGGGGCACGCTGGGCCGTCGAGCACGGTTTCGGCAACGAGGAGGATCTGCGCCATATCGAGGAGGGCGGCGTCATTCCCGGAGCCGACCCGGACCTGATCTCGGAGCGAGCCTTGGAGAGGGGCCGGGCCCAGCTCGGCACCTTGGGTTCGGGTAACCATTTTCTCGAGGTGCAGCGGGTCGATCAGATCGGCGACGAAAAAGCGGCCGAGGCCCTCGGCCTCTACCCCGGCCAGGTGACGGTCACCATCCACACCGGCAGCCGCGGCTTCGGCTACCAGGTGTGCGACGACTACCTGCGGCTGATGCTGCGGGCCAGTCAGAAGTACGGCATCGAGCTGCCCGACCGGCAGCTCTGCTGCGCCCCCTTGAGCAGTCCGGAGGGACGGCAGTACCTGGCGGCCATGGCCTGCGCCGCCAACTTCGCCTTCGCCAACCGCCAACTGATCACCTCCTGGGTGCGCGAGTCGTTTGAGCAGGTGTTCGGCAAGAACGCGGCGGAGTTACGCCTGTCAGTCATCTACGACGTCTGCCACAACATCGCAAAGATGGAGACCCACCAGGTGGCAGGCAGAACGCGCCGGCTGTGCGTGCACCGCAAGGGGGCGACCCGGGCCTTCCCCCCCGGGCATCCGGAGACTCCGGAAGCTTACCGGCACGTCGGCCAGCCGGTCCTCATCCCCGGCGACATGGGCCGTTATTCGTACGTGCTGGTCGGCACCCAGGGCGCCTTCGAGGAGACCTTCGGCTCCACCTGCCACGGTGCCGGGCGGATGTTGTCGCGCCACGCCGCAAAGAAGCGAGCCAGGGGCCACAACATCGTCGCCGAACTGGCCGAGCAGGGCATCATCATCCGCGCCGCCGGGCGGGCCACCGTTGCCGAGGAAATTCCCGAGGCCTACAAGGATGTCATGGATGTGGTCAACGTCGTCCAGCAGGCCGGCATCGGCAAGATCGTCGCGCGGCTGCGACCGATGGCGGTAATAAAGGGCTAGAGGCGCCAGGCATCAGGCTCCCGGGAGAACCGAGGGCCCAGCGCCTTGAGCCGAGAGCCTGTAAATTGGAGGCTTGTCATGAAAGTCTTTGTCACCGGCGGCACCGGCTTTGTCGGCAACGAAATCATCCGCCAGCTTATCGATGCCGGGCATGAAGTGACCGCTCTGGTCCGGCCCGGCTCGGAAAAGAAGCTGGCGGTGCGCGATGGAGTGACCTTCCACCGCGGGGACGCCACCTTGCCGGAGAGCCTCGAGGGGGCGCTCTCGGGCTGCGACGCGGTCATCCATCTGGTCGGCATCATCCGCGAATTTCCAGCCAAAGGGATCACCTTCAAAAGGCTCCATTTTGAAGCCACCCGCAACATAGTCAAAGCAGCCGAGGCACAGGAGGTGAAGCGCTACCTGCAGATGAGTGCCAACGGCACCCGGGCGGACGCCGTTGCCCCGTATCACCGCACCAAGTGGCAGGGTGAGGAGACGGTGCGAAACTCTATCCTCGACTGGACCATCTTCCGCCCGTCGCTGATCTTCGGTGCCAGGGACCAGTTCGTCAACATGCTGGCCGCGATGATCCGCAGGTACCCGGTGATGCCGGTCATCGGCGACGGCCGCTACCGCATGACCCCGGTCGCTGTCGAGGACGTCGCCAAAGGCTTTGTGAGCGCCCTGGAAAAAAAAGAGAGCATCGGCCAGATCTACCACTGTGGCGGACCGGAGAGCTTTACCTACAACGAGATTCTCGATCTGGTCGGCCGGGCCCTGGGCAAAAACAGGGTCGGCAAGCTCCACCACCCGGTCTTCTTCATGAAGCCGGTCGTCGCCCTGCTCGAATCGCTCCCCCAGTTTCCCATCACCAGCAGCCAGCTGACCATGCTCCTTGAGGGGAACGAGTGCGACCCCAGCGAGTGGGCCACGACCTTCGGCATCGAACCGACACCCTTTTTCGAAGGAATCACCCGCTATCTGCCCACCTGAGAGCCGAGTCGGGCGCCGGCCCTGATCGTTCCGACCATCCCTGCGGCTGGACAAAGCGAGACGCAAAACGCATAATGCCCAGCAGCCGGGAAAACCCCGGACCGGAGCCCGACCATGCGCCTGACCATCAAAATCGCCTTCGCCCTGGTTCTGACCCTGGCCATCTTCTTCTCTATTCACAGTTGGCAGTCGGTCCAGCGCGAAAGGGTACAGATCAAGGCCAGCCTCAGCCGGGAAGCCCGCCTGGTCGCCCGCACCCTGGCCAAAATGGTCGACGAAATCATGGAGCGCCAGGGAACCGAAGCCGCCTTGCAGTTTCTGCGCCGTGCCAGCAATCTCGGCCGCAACCTGCTGGTCCGCTGGGTCTGGCTCGGTCCAGGCGTCGACGAGCGCAACGCCCCCATAGACGATGAAAAGCTGGCGGATGCCAAGGTGGGCGAGCCGGTGACCATTCTCGCCGAAACCCACGCGGGGGAAGACTATCTTTTCACCTACATCCCCCTGGCGACTCCGGAAGGACGCATGGGAGCCATCGAGGTCAGCGAATCCCTGGAGGAGATGCGCGGCTACGTCAGCGAAAGCATGCGACGCTCGGCCTTCATGTTGTCGGCAGGCATCGCCTGCAGCCTGCTGCTGATCACCGTCATCGGCAGCATCTGGGTCGACCGGCCGGTCAAGCGGCTGGCAGCCGAAGCCGACCGCATCGCCTCGGGTGACTTTTCCTCTCCCTTGAAGGGATTCGGGCAAGATGAATTCGGGGAACTGGCCCTGGCCCTCGATCGCATGCGCGACCAGCTCGCCTCGGCCCGCAATGCCGAACAGCTGCGGCTCGAGGCCCTGGAAAAGCTGCGCCACACCGAACGCCTGGCGACCCTGGGCAGGCTTTCGGCCGGCATGGCCCACGAACTGGGAACGCCGCTGAACGTCATCGCCGGACGGGCCAAGATGCTGGCCGCCATGGCCGACAACGAAGAAGTCCGCCGCAGCGCCGTCATCATCGGCGAACAGGCCGAACGGATGACGGCCATCATGCGTCAGCTGCTCAACTTCGCCCGCCGCAACCCTCCGAAAAAAACCCCCCTCAACCTCGACAACCTGGCGGCCGCGGTCTGCGAACTGTTGCGTCCGACGGCCGAAAAACAGGGGATCACGCTGTACCAGAGCTGCGACCATCCCACCCCCAGGGTCAGTGCCGACGCCGGACAGCTGCAGCAGGTGCTGGTCAATCTCGCCATGAACGGCATTCAGGCGATGCCGCGGGGGGGCAACCTCACCTTTCGCGTCTTCGATCCGGGCGAGGTGAATCCGCCGGAAGAGGTCGCTCCGGCCGCCGGCTGGGTCGCCCTGTCGATCTGCGACACCGGCACCGGCATCGAACCGGACCACCTCGACCACATCTTCGATCCCTTCTTCAGCACCAAGGATGTCGGCGAAGGGACCGGCCTCGGCCTGTCCATCGCATGGGGCATCGCCCGTGATCACGGTGGCTGGATCGGTGTCGAAAGTACCCCCGGCGAGGGAAGCTGCTTCACCCTCTATCTGCCGGCGGACCAGCAGCATGAAAAGGAGATGACGGCGTGAGCAGGAACCAACCGGCGACTGTCCTGGTGATCGACGACGACAGCGCCATGCGCGACATGCTCCACGAAGATCTCGAGCGACGGGGCTACCAGGTGCTGACGGCCGATGGAGCCGGTCGGGCCTGGGAACTGCTCGCCGGACATGATGTCGACATGGTTCTGACCGATCTCAACATGCCCGGCACCAGCGGCATCGATTTCTGCCGGCAGTTGCACCAGGACCGGCCTGACCTGCCGGTGCTGATCATCACCGCCTTCGGCAGCCTGGAAACCGCCATCGACGCCCTGCGCGCCGGTGCCTACGATTTCGTCACCAAGCCGATCGATCTCGACCTGCTGGAGCATGCCCTGCGCCGCGCCCGCCAGCACCGGGAGCTGCAGCGCAAGGTTCAGCTGCTCGACGCCGAAATCGCCCGCAGCCGGCCATCGACCGACATCCTGGGCGACAGCCCCCCCATGCGCGAGCTGAAAGACCTGCTCGGGCGGGTGGCGCCGCTCGACACCTCGGTCCTGATCACCGGCGAAAGCGGCACCGGCAAGGAACTCGCCGCCCGCGCCCTGCACCGGCTCAGCGGCAGACAGGGGACCTTCGTCGCCGTCAACTGCGCCGCCCTGCCGGAAACCCTGCTCGAAAGCGAGCTCTTCGGCCATCGCCGGGGAGCCTTTACCGACGCCCGGGAAAGCCGCCCGGGGCTCTTTCTCGAAGCCGACGGCGGCACCCTGCTGCTCGACGAAATCGGCGAAATGCCGCTGGCCCTGCAACCGAAACTGCTGCGGGCCATCGAAGAGAAGCGCATCCGGCCCGTCGGCGGCGGGCGGGAAATAAGCGTCGATGTCCGCATCCTCACCGCCACCCATCAGGATCTGGAGGAAGCGGTCGCCGCCGGGCGGTTCAGGGAGGATCTTCTCTACCGGCTGAATGTCATCAGTATCGAGCTGCCACCGCTGCGCGACCGCGGCAACGACATCCTGCTGCTCGCCCAGTCCTTCTGCAGCGAATTCGCCGACCGGATGGGCAAACCGGTCAAGGGGCTCTCCGAGCCTGCCGCCGCCAGACTGCTCGCCTACGACTGGCCGGGCAACATCCGCGAACTGCGCAACGTCATCGAACGGGCCGTGGCGCTGACCCGGCACGATCGGCTGACTCCCGACGACTTCCCGCCGCGCCTGCAACAGGACACCCACCACCGACAGGTTCCGGAACTGGCCGCCGACACTCCGCTGCTCCCCCTGGCCGAGGTGGAGCGCCGCTACATTGAACGGGTTCTCGAATCCTGTGGTGGCAACCGCACCGTTGCCGCCCGCATTCTCGGCATCGACCGCAAGACCCTCTACCGCAAACTCCAGGCCGGCGAACGCCCCCGCTGAGGCATTTTGCCTCAGCGGGGGCAATCCGCCCCGCCCTTTCTCTGCTCGTCAGATGACCCTTTGGCCGTTTTCCGGCCGAAAGACAAACGCCCCTTCCCCGACAGGCATAAGTTGCAATGGCCCCATAACCATGCATTATATCTGGAGAGTCCGGTTTCCTTCCTTTGTGACCGACGACAATTTCTCCATCGGGAGGCAATGAAGCCGGCCGTTTGCGGCTGTTGGCACGGGCCGTGCGTCTATCAGTTAACAGCACGACGAGAGAGGTTGAGCCGATGTACGCAGCAAACAAGCCATCAGAGCCACACATTCTTCTGGCCGAAGACGATCCGGCCATGCGTGATCTGCTTGCGTTCTGCCTGTATCAGGCCGGTTACCGGGTTACGAGCTGCGGCGACGGCCTGAGCTTGCTCGAGCGCCTGGAAACCAACGCCGAAATCGACCTGGTGATCACCGACGTGCGCATGCCTGCCATGACCGGGCTCGAGGTCCTGGAGGCCACCCTCGACAGCAAGCGCCGTCCGCCAACCATCTGCATGACCGCCTTCGGCGATGAATCGACTCACGAGCAGGCGCGGCGGCTCGGCGCGGTCAAGATACTCGACAAGCCCTTCGACATCGAGGCTCTGGTCGAAACCGTGCGCCAGTATTGCCCCCCGCGGCGACCGGCGTCGGTCCACTGAACAGGCAACTGGGAATCCCTAAACAGACGAACGAAACTGGAGGTGTCGACGAGATGCAACCACGAGCGAACATCACCAAAATCAGCTTGTCAGTCCTGCTGGCGACCTTGCTCCTGTTCTTTGCCGCCCTGCTGACCGCCTGTCCGGTTCTGGCGCAGAAGGACGGCATCGAAAGCCTGAAGCAGACCGGCCAGGCCTTCCGGGCGGTGGCGAAAAAGGTTTCGCCGGCCGTCGTTTTCATCAAGGTGGAAAAGGAATCGGAAGTCACCATGCCGGAATTCCCTTTCGGTGACGAATTCTTCCGCCGCTTCTTCGGCGCCCCGCCCATGCCGGAACACCGGCAGAAACCGCACAAGCGCCGCGCCATCGGCCAAGGCTCCGGCTTCATCATCTCGCCCGACGGCCTGATCATGACCAACAACCACGTGGTCGGAGACGCCGACAAGGTGACCGTCCGCCTGCTCGACGGCCGGGAATTCACCGCCGACACCATCGGCACCGACCCGGCGACCGACATCGCCCTGATCAAGATCGACGAAACCGACCTGCCTTTTCTGAAGCTGGGTGATTCCGACAAGCTCGAAGTCGGCGACTGGGTCCTGGCCGTCGGAAACCCCTTCGGCCTGTCCCATACCCTGACCGCGGGCATCGTCAGCGCCAAGGGGCGCAGCGGCATCGGTCTGAACGACTATGAAAACTTCATCCAGACTGACGCCGCCATCAATCCCGGCAACTCGGGCGGCCCGCTGGTCAACCTCGACGGCGAGGTGATCGGCATCAATACCGCCATCTTCAGCCGCAGCGGCGGCTACATGGGAATCGGCTTCGCCATTCCGATCAACATGGCCAAGCAGATCCGCGACCAGTTGGTCAAGCACGGCAAAGTCACCCGCGGCCGGCTCGGCGTCTACATCCAGGATCTGACCCGCGACCTGGCCGATTCCTTCGGCCTGGACAAGAGCGAGGGGATTCTGGTCGCTCAGGTCATCGAGGATTCGCCGGCGGAAAAGGCCGGCATCAGGCGAGGAGACGTCATTCTCGAAATCGACGGCGACCCGGTCGGCAAGGTGGCCGATTTCCGCAACCGCGTCGCCCTGACCGCACCGGGGACCAAGGTCCGACTGCGGATTCTCCGCGACGGCAAGAAGAAGACGATCAAGGTCACCATCGGCGCCATGGAGGATGAAAAACCGGGCAAGAGCGGCACCAGCTCGATCAGCAGCTTTGGACTGCAGCTGCAGCCGCTGACGGCCGACCTGGCCGAAAAACTCGGCTACGAAGGTGAAAAGGGCGTTCTGGTCGCCGGCGTCGATCCGGGATCGCCGGCCGACGAAGCCGGCATCGAGCGCGGCGACCTGATCCAGGAAGTGAACCGCATCGCCGTCACTACCCCGGCCCAGGTACGCGAAGCGTTGAAGAAGAGTCGCGGCGGCAAGGCCCTGCTGCTGGTCCGCCACGGCCAGTCGACCCGCTACCTGGCGATCCGGGGCGAAAACTGAGCAACAACAACGGGACCTACGGCTCTCGTTGCCTCCTTTGGGCGCCCTCAGGGCGCCCTTTTTTTATCCGGTTTTCTTTTGACCGAGGGGAACCTATAATGAATCGCGAACCAATCAACCCTTCCGGAGTCCCTGCTTGCCCGTTCCCTTCAGTCAGGCCGTCAGCATCCAGATCCGCAACGCCATCCGCGAAGCCGGCGGCAACGAGGTCTTCTTTCTCGGCCACACCGACGATCATTGCGAACTGATCTCCGTCGAGGTGCTGGCCCGGGGCCGCCGCGACGCCGTTCCGGCCGTGCTGCAGGCCTGTCGCTTCGGGGACGTGGTGTTGCACAATCATCCGTCCGGCCGCCTCGAACCGTCTTCGGCCGATCTCGACATCGCCGGCCGCCTGGCCGAGCTGGGCGTCGGCTTTCTCATCGTCGACAACGAGGCCGAAAGCTGCTACACGGTGATCGAGCCCTTCGCCCGGCAAGAGAGCACGCCGCTCGACCCGGACGAGATCCGCGAGCTGCTCGGCCCGAACGGCGTCATCGCCCGCAACCTGCCGGGCTACGAAGAACGTCCCCAACAAACGCAGATGGCCCTGGCGGTGGCGGACGCCTTCAACCGCGACCGGATCGCCCTGATCGAGGCGGGGACCGGCACCGGCAAGAGCCTGGCCTACCTGCTGCCGGCCCTGCTCTGGGCCCTGCGCAACAGGGAGCGGGTGGTGGTGTCGACCAACACCATCAACCTGCAGGAGCAGCTCATCGGCAAGGACCTGCCCTTCCTCCAGCGGGCAACCGGCCTGGAGTTTCGCGCCGTCCTGGTCAAGGGGCGCAACAACTACATCTGCCGCCGCAAACTGGAAAACGCCCGCCGTGAACCCGGCCTGTTCGATCAGGAACAGGCCGCCGAGCTGGCCCAGTTGATCGCCTGGGCGGAGCAGTCGGCGGAAGGGTCCAAGGAAGAGCTGCCGACGCCGCCACGCGATGACGTCTGGGAGGATGTCTGCTGCGAGGTCGACCAGTGCGGGCGCGCCCGCTGTCGCCATTTCCAGCGCTGCTTTCTGCACCGGGCGCGACGGCAGGCGGCCCGCGCCGACCTGCTGGTGGTCAATCACGCCCTCCTCCTGTCCGACCTCGCGGTCCGCCGACAGACCGACAACTACAGCACGGCGGCGGTACTGCCTCCCTTTGCCCGCGTCATCATCGACGAGGCACACCACCTCGAGGATGTCGCCACCCGCTACTTCGCCGGCCAGGTCAACCGTTTCCGCATCTCCCGCCTGCTCAACCGCCTGCGCCATCCCCGCAAGCCCCACAAGGGGCTGCTGCCGAAACTGCAGTCGACCCTGGCCACCGCCCTGCCGGACAGCGCCGACGAGCTCTACCGCGGTCTTGCCGACCGCATCGAAGAGTTGCTGCTGCTGCGCGACACCCTGCAGCAGCAGGCCCCGGAAGAGCTGGAAAGAGCTGCGGCCGACCTGCTCAAGCTGCGAGGGCTCGACCCGCCGGAGCGCAACGAAATGAAGTTGCGCGTCCTGCCGGACGAAATCAGCCATCCCTGCTGGCAACGGCTGGGAGAACGACTCAACGGCCTCGCCGGCCAGGTGGCGCAGCTGGCCGACGGTATCCGCAAGCTGTTGCAGCGCTGCGACAACCTGCCGACAGGCGACAACGAGGATGTCAGCTCGCTGCTGACCGATCTTTCCGGCATGAGCCTGCGGCTGGAGGCGCTGGCGGCCGACCTGCTCGCCTTCACCTCCGCCGACGAGGCCAACTGCACCTGGATGGAGCTGCGCCGGGGTCGCATCGGCCGCGGTGAAGGACTGATCGTCCGCCTGCAGACCGCTCCTCTGGAGGTGGCGCAGACCCTGAAGGACGCTCTCTACGACCCCTACCGCAGTCTGGTGATGACCAGCGCCACCCTGGCGGTGGGCGACAGTTTCCGCTACCTGCGCCGGCGGATCGGCCTCGACCTGGTGGAGCCGGTCCGGGTGACCGAACTGCGCCTGGCCTCGCCCTTCGACTACGGCAACCAGGCCTGCCTGCTGGTTCCCGCCGACCTGCCGGAACCGACCGACAACCGGTTCGTCGAACCGGCCGCCGAACTGATCGAACGGGCGATTCTCGCCGCCGACGGCCGCAGTTTCGTCCTGTTCACTTCCTACAGCCTGCTGCGCCGCATTCACGGCCAGCTGAAGCCGACCCTGGAGGCCCGCGGCTACCGCTGCCTGCGGCAGGGGGAGATATCCCGCCATCTGCTGTTGCGGCACTTCCGGCAGGATACGACCAGCGTTCTGTTCGCCACCGATTCCTTCTGGGAAGGCGTCGACGTTCCGGGACGCGCCCTGGAGCAGGTCATCCTCACCCGCCTTCCCTTCCGGGTGCCGACCGAGCCGATCCTGGAAGCGCGGGCCGAAGAGATCAGCCGCCGGGGCGGCGATCCCTTTATCGATTACACGGTGCCACAGGCGGTGCTGCGCTTCAAACAGGGATTCGGCCGGCTGATCCGTCATCGCGACGACCGGGGCGTGGTTCTCATCCTCGACACCCGCGTTCTGCGCCGGGGCTACGGCCGTACCTTTCTCCGTTCGCTGCCGGAAGTTCCGGTCGCCAGCCTTCCGGCCGGCGATATTCCCGGCCGGATCGCACATTTTTTCCGCCTAAATTCTGAAATTGGCCCGAAATCATGATAAAAAGGCTATAGTTCTGTTCTCATCGCCGTCATTTCCGGTCAAGACAGGAGAGACTCGCCCGGCTTTCTGCCACGACAGGAGGGGAAAGCAGGCCATGACGCCAGCCCGTGAGCAGCTGCCGACACCGCGTGCCGTCGCCAGACGGCAGTTCGTCCGTTGGGGAATAGGCATCTTCGTCTGCTACTATCTCCTCAACGTCCTGTTCGATGCCGTCTTTTTCGACAAGGGGACCTTCATCGAGCAGATTCTCCGCCCTTCTCCCCGCGAAATTGCCATCCGGCTGCTGTCGGGCCTGGCCCTGAGCGCCGGCCTGAGCTACGGCTGGTTCAGCCTGAAAAAGGCCCGCCGCAACGCCGAGGCACTGCAGCAGAGCCATCAGCAGCTGCGCCAGGCCTACCGCGACCTGGAGATGTTCAGTCACGCTCTGGCGCACGACCTGCGGGGCAACCTGACCAGTCTGCGCGTCGCCAGCGAGGTGCTGTCGAACGAGCTCGACGGCAAGGAACTCGCCAGCCCGAGGCTGATCGTCCAGTCGGTCGAGCGACTCGAACGGACCGTCACCGCCCTCATTCAGCTCAGCCAGCTGGAAAGGGTGCCGCTGAAAAAGGAACTGGTCAACCTTTCCCATATCGTCGCCGTGGGGCTCGAACACAGCCGGTCGGCCCTCACGCACCGGCACATCGAATATGAGGTCACCCCCAACCTCTGCACCTGGGGGGACGAGGCGATGCTGACCGTGGCCCTGGAAAACCTGGTCTGCAACGCGGTGAAATACAGCGCCAACAGCGATCCCGCCATCATCCGCTTCGGCACCGTCCCGCACGCCTCCGGCGTCGCTTTCTGTCTCGAGGACAACGGCTGCGGCTTTCCCGGCGACTGCGCCAACCGCATCTTTCTCCCCTTCCAGCGCCTGCACAAGGGAAACGAATATCCGGGCAGCGGCATCGGCCTGGCGACGGTCCAGCGCATCATCGAACGCCATGGTGGCCGGATCTGGGCCGAAGGCAGGCCCGGCGAAGGCGCCAGGCTCTTCTTCACTCTGCCAACCAAATCCTGAACAGCCGCTAGCCGAGACGGTCACGGCCGTGCGGAGCCGTCAGGTCGAGGACCGGGCCGAGCGGCACGATGCCGGTGGGATTGATCTGGCGGTGACTGCGGTAGTAGTGCTGCTTGATGTGAGCGAAATCGACGGTGTCGGCCACCCCCGGCCACTGGTAGAGTTCGCGCAGATAGCCGAAAAGATGCGGATAGTCGGCAATGCGCCGCAGGTTGCACTTGAAGTGGCCGTAATAGACAGCGTCGAAGCGCACCAGAGTGGTGAACAGCCGCCAGTCGGCCTCGGTCAGCCGATTGCCGACCAGATAGCGCTGCCGGGAGAGCAGCTCCTCGATTTGGTCGAGGGCGGCGAACAGCTGTCGGCAGGCCTCCTCGTAGGCCTGCTGGGTGGTAGCAAAGCCGCAGCGGTAGACGCCGTTGTTGATCCGCTCGTAGACAAAAGCGTTGATACGGTCGATCACCGCCAGCAGCTCCGGCGGACAGAAATCGACGCTCCGCTCGCCGAAGGCGTCGAACTCACGGTTGAAAAAGCGTATGATCTCACTCGACTCGTTGTTGACGATGGTGCCGGTCTTCCGGTCCCAGAGCAGCGGCACCGTCACCCGACCGCTGTAATCGGGACAGGCCAGGGTGTAGAGTTCGTACAGCCGGCGCACGCCGGTCACCGGCTCCCCTTCGCCGGCGAAGACCCAGCCTTCGTCACCCATGATCGGATCGACCACCGCCAGGCTGATCACCTCTTCCAGCTTTTTCAGCCGACGGATGATCAGGGTGCGGTGCGCCCAGGGACAGGCCAGGGAGACGATCAGGTGATAGCGCCCCGCCTCGGCCGGAAAGCCGGAGCTGCCGTCGGCGGTAATCCGGTCGCGAAACCGGCTCGGCTGGCGCTCGAACCGTCCGCCGCTCTTTTCGGTGTCATACCACCGGTCATGCCAGACCCCGTCGATCAACAGTCCCATGTCCGCTCCTCTCCGCCGCCGGTACGGCTGCACCTCCATTGTACATCATCCGCCAACAGCGGGCGCGGACTGCAGTAATCAGGCAGCCTGAGCACCTGCGTACCTGACGGCGGTTCCAGCTCGGCGTAAAGTTCCGCACTGCGCCCGAGAAAGGCCTTGGACAGATGCATCGGCAGCACGAAGTCGGGACGCAGCCGGTCGAGCAGCAGGTTGAGATCCTCGGTGCACAGGTGCATGCTGCGCCGGGCCTGCTCCTTTTCCTCGCGCAGAAAGGCACATTCGCAGACCAGCAGGGTCGGCCGAACCGGCAGCTGGCAAAGCCGCTCAAAGTTGGCTTCAGTCATACCGAAATCGGTCAGGTAGACCAGGGATGCCGGCCGGCCGGGAACCCCGATGGCCCGATACAGCCGGCCGGCCGTCGGTGCCGGTCCCAGCGTCGCGGCCACAGCCGGCAGTTCGACCGGCTGGTCCAGCCGACCCTCCCGCACCAGCAGCCGCAAAGTGTCGATCCAGGCCCCCGGGGACAGCCCCAGTCGTCGTATTTCTTCCAGGTCGACACCAAAACCGGGCCGCTCTTCGAGACAGAACCCCAGCACCGGAATCTTGTGATCAAGAATCAGGGCGCGCACCCGCAGGTAAGTGTTGCGGTAGATCCAGCCATCGTCGTGCATGCGGCTTTCGACCGGCCCCGCGGCAAAGCCTGTCCGGCCGTCGAAATGGCAGACTTTCATCGCTCGCTCGCCGACGGCATGCGCCAGCCAGCTGCCCCACCAGTCTTCGGCCAGGTTCCAGTCGAAGGCGGCCAGCAGGTGATACAGCCGGTCGAGAATCCCCGGCGGGCCGTAAAGCCTGAGCTGGCGCGAACTGACATGCATGGAACGGGTCAGCGCCGCCAGGCCCATGAAATGATCCATATGAGCGTGGCTGACGAAGACCACGTCCAGCGATTTGAGCACCCGCTTGGCGACATGCTGCATCTTGCCGGCATCGAACAGCAGGCCGCGACCCGAGGGGCGGATCTTGACATAGAGCAGGGGGTCGTCGAACAGGCCGCCGAAAAAGACCGGTTTCAGGTAGCGGAAGGGCAGACGCACGGGCATGGAGACTCCAACTCTGACAGGATGTTCCTCGTTTCAGCATAGCAGAAGAGCGGGATGCCGGCAGGGTCGCAGCGTCTTCATCCCGTAACGGAAAAAAACTTGTCAGCCTTCCCAAGCTGCGGCAAACTTGCCGCAACCACAACCGGCCGGCCTGTCCGGCAGCTACGGAGCTCGACTCATGCTGAAACATCTCGTCTTCTTCAAATTCCGTCCTGACACCAGCGAAGAACAGATCGACCGGCTGCTCGACATGCTGAGCGCCCTGCCGGAACAGATCGGGGAGATCCGCGAATATCTCTTCGGCCGCGACATCGTCCGGTCGGAACGCTCCTACGACTTCGCCCTCGTCTCGCTGTTTGACGACCTCGAGGCCCTGCAGCGCTACCAGGTGCATCCGGAGCACCAGAAGGTCATAGGCCACGTCAAGTCGATCTGCGAATCGATCATCGCCGTCGACTTCGAGTGCTGAATCAGCCCAGCCTGTTCGGCACCGACGAAGCCTGCCTGCTCGACCGGCCCCTGGCCGTGATCGACCTCGAGACCACCGGAACCGGCCCGACCCGCGACCGGGTCATCGAGATCGGCCTGATACTCGTGCGCGGCGGCGAAGAAGAAGAACGCTGGTCGACCCTGGTCAACCCGCAGCGGCGGCTCAGCCCGTTCATCGAGGGCTACACCGGCATTACCACCGCCATGCTGCAAGACGCGCCGACCTTCGCGGAGATCGCCGGGAGCCTGCGCCAGCGGCTCGCGAACCGGCTGCTGGTAGCCCACAATGTCCGCTTCGACTACGGTTTTCTCCAGGCCGAATACGCCCGCCTCGACCAGAGTCTCGCCTGCCCGACCCTCTGCACGGTCAGACTCTCCCGGCAGCTCTACCCGCAGGAGCGCCGCCACAACCTCGACAACATCATCAGCCGGCACCGGATCGCCTGTGTCAGCCGACACCGGGCACTGGACGATGCCCTGGCGCTGGCCGACTTTCTGCGCTGCCTGCGCGCGGAACAACCGGTGGCGCTGCTCGACAAGGCCGTCCGCAAACAGCTGAAACCGTTCTGACATTCCCCGATGAAAGCCCAACAGACCGACCTGTCCGTCTTTCACGGCGATCTCGTCTTTCGACATGCCGCTAACAGGGTGTTGAAAAACGTGATGAGGGTGGGCAAGACAGGGCGAAAACGGCCGACAAAACGCAGTTTACATACCAGCAAATGAGCATTTGGAGGCTGTTTTCAACGCCGTATCGCCACCCGCAATAGTTTTTCAACAATCTGCTAAAGAAATTTTCCGCAGCCGCCGACAAGCAGAGGTAAACCATCTTCCCGCAAAGCGAACCGCCGCCATGACCCTCGATTCCCGATTCAATCCGGCCTACCGGGTCCGTCTCTCCGGGCAGGGCCCCGACGCCCCGGCCGGCATCCGACCGGCGTCCGCAAACGGCCCGAACCGCGGCCGAAACGGCGACCTTCCCCCGATTCGCGACCGGGTCAGCCTCAGCGGCGAGGCCCGCAGGCTGGCGGCAGAAAACGACCGGCTCTCACCGACAGCAGCAAGCTCCGCATCTTCTCCCGCCATCTCTTCGAAGCAGGCCCGGCGCACCCTCGCCGCCCGAGGCGTTTTGCCGGCGGACGACGCCGCGCCGGAGAAGCCTGTCCGCACCCGAATCAGCGTCAGAATCTGACCCAAAGATCCCAGCTGCGTTTGCCGCAGCCGCCTCTGCTGTGGTAGTCTTTCGCATTGATTTGCCGAAAGCGCCTTCGGAACATCTCCTGCCGAAACGGAAAATGAACATGCGTACACTTCTGCGTCTCTGCCTGCCCGTCCTTCTGCTGGCCACCCTCGTCACCGGCCCTGCTTTCGCCCAGCCCCAACAAAGCGACGACCAGGTCGCCAGCCGCGCCCGGCTGCTGAGTTACGTTCTGCGCCAACAGCTGACCCAGCACCATTTCAGCGGCAAGACCTTCGACGACAACCTGTCGAAGGCCGCCTTCGACCTCTATCTGAAACAGCTCGACTTCCAGAAACGCTTTCTGCTCGCCCGCGACGTCGAGCAGCTGAAGGTCTATGCCGACCGCATCGACGACGAGATCAACCAGGGACGCATCGAACTGCCGGTCATCGCCGGCAAGCTGATCGAAAAACGCATCCGCCAGGTGCAGACCATGGCCCGCGAGATCCTGCAGCAGAAGTTCGACTTCAGCCGCGACGAGCGGATGGAAACCGACCCGGAAAAACTCGACTGGTGCAAAAACGAAAAGGAGTTGCGGGAACGCTGGCGCAAGATTCTCAAATACCAGGTTCTGGTCCGCATGCTGACCCTTGAGCAAGACGACAAAACTGCGAAAGACAGCGGCAAAAAAACGCCGACCCAGGCCGAGGCGCGCGAAAAGATCGGCAAGCGGTTCAACAACTTTTTCGAACGTCTGCTCAAGGACACTCTGCAGGATCACTACGACCGCTACTTCAACGCCATCGCCAGGGCCTTCGACCCGCACACCACCTACTTTGCGCCGAAGCAGAAGGAAGACTTCGAAATCGGCATGCGCGGCTCCCTCGAAGGTATCGGCGCCACCCTGAGGGAGGAGGACGGCTTCATCAAGGTGGTCCGCATCATTCCCGGCAGCGCCGCCGCCCGCCAGGGCGAGCTCGAAGCCGAGGACATCATCCTCGCCGTCGGTCAGGGAGACGAGGATCCGGTCGACGTCACCGACACCCGGCTGCGCGACGCGGTGGAGCTGATCCGCGGTCCCAAGGGGACGGAGGTGCGGCTGACGGTCCGCAAGCCGAGCGGCAAGACCAAGGTCATCGCCATCGTCCGCGACGTAGTCGAGATCGAAGAGACCTTCGTCCGCTGGACCACCCTCGACGATCCGAAGAGCGGCCGCACCTTCGGCTACGTGAAGATTCCGAGCTTCTACCGCGATTTCAAAAGCCGGCTCCAGGGGGGGACGGGGCGTAACGTCACCGACGATGTGAAAAAGGCCCTCGAAGAGCTGAAGAAGCAGAAGGTGGCGGGGCTGATCCTCGATTTGCGCAACAACGGCGGCGGCGCCCTGACCGACGCCGTCAACATCTCGGGACTGTTCATCGAGGAAGGACCGATCGTGCAGGTCAAGAGCAGCAACGGCCGGATCCGCGTCCTTGAGGACCAGGACGACGACATCGTCTACGGCGGTCCCATGGTGGTGCTGGTCAACCGCTTCAGCGCCTCGGCCTCGGAAATCCTTACCGCCGCTCTGCAGGACTACCACCGGGCCCTGATCGTCGGCTCCGAACACACCTACGGCAAAGGGACGGTCCAGACCATTCTCGATCTCGACCGGGCCATTCCCTTCCGCAACATGGACAAGTACAAGCCCCTCGGCGCCCTGAAGATCACCACCCAGAAATTCTACCGCGTCAGCGGCGGCTCGACCCAGGCCAAGGGGGTGGAGGCCGATCTGGAGCTGCCCGACCGGATGCGCTACGTCGAAAGCGGCGAAAAATACATCGACTACGCCCTGCCCTGGGACACCGTGCAGCCGGCGGACTACACACCGTGGCGACCGTTCCCCCTGCCCACGGCCGAGCTGAAGCGCCGCAGCGCTGAACGGGTCACCAAGAACGACGCATTCCAGCAGATCGCGCGGGAAGCCGAAGAGGCCAAAAAACAGCGTGAAAAGAGCGAAGTCAGCCTCAACCTGGAGCAGGCCCGCAAACAGCGGGAAGAGCTGGAAGCCGGCCTGGGCAAAAACGGTCGTTTCCACGACGGCATGCAGGGCGAAGACGAGCTCGACGGAACCGACGACGAGAAGCTCGAGCGCTGGCGTGAGAACGTGCGCAAAGATCCCTACGCCCTCGAGGCGGCCGCCATTCTTGACGACCTGATCGACACCGGGCAAAAGAACTGAACCCGGAGGCTGCCACCAACGGCCGGGCAGCGCCTTCTGTCCGAACGCCCCGTTTCCGCCAGCCGGGACGGCCTGAATGCAAACCGGACGTGCGAAGCGGACCAGCAGGCGCTTTCGGGGTTGATTAACGCCCTGCAACGTCCTATGCTTGCCGCTGATTCGATTTCGCATCTCCGGAGGTTGCCATGCTTCGCCTGTCCTTCCTGTTGCTTGGCCTGCTTCTGGCCGCCACCGCCGTCTCGGCGGAGACCGGCTATGTCACTGACCAGCTCGTCCTGACCCTCCGCTCGGCGCCGACGGCCGAGTACGAAATCCTCGACCATCTGAAGACCGATACCCGGGTCGAGATTCTCGGCGAAGAAGGCAAGTTTCTGCGGGTACGGACCACCGACGGCAAGGAAGGTTACGTCCTCAGGCAATACATCACCGACCGGACGCCGAAGAAGTTCACCATCCAGAAACAGGCGCAGCAGATCGAACAGCTGAAACGGCAGCTTGCGGCCGCCAGCGACGACAACAGCCAGATGCGCGAACAGCTCGCTGCCCTGCAGTCCGCCAACGCCAGGCTGCAGGAGGAGCTGGCCCAGCACAAGGCCCGCTTCGACAAGACCTCGCGGCAATACCAGAAGCTGCTCGAAGCGTCCCGCAATCTGCTTGAGCTGACCCAGGAGCGCGACCGGCTGCGGGAAGAGAACGGCCACCTGGCTACAGAAGTCGAGCGGCTCAAAGAAGAGAACGCCAGCCTGCTGACCACAGGCAGCATCAAGTGGTTTCTCGCCGGTGCCGGTGTGCTCTTCTTCGGCTGGATTCTCGGCAAGCTGTCGCGGCGCAAGCGGCGTCCCTTCTGAGGCACCGGGCGCATCTTCCCGGTTGACAAAGACGTTCCGGCTGTGCTAACCAGCCCGATAACATTGCGAGCCATGAACATCGTCAAAGCATCCGCCATTCCGTCGCCGGCTGCCAACGCAGCACGAGCTACCACCGCCGCGGCCGCAAACGCCGCAGGGAACGGGTGTGTTCATGGCAGCGTCTGCTGATAACGGCAGATACGAACTGACCAGGCCATGGCACCGTCCATGGCCTTTTTTATTGTCGCCCCATCAAAGCAGGAGAGACTGACATGCGCAACAACATCGTCCACATCGGCGCCGGGGAATGGACCTACGAAATCCGCGCCATCGTCGAGATCGCCGAAAAGCTGCAGCAGCTCGGCATCCGTACCAACATGGAGAATATCGGCGACCCCATCGCCAAGGGGGAGAAGATTCCGGACTGGATGAAGCAGATCGTCGCCGACCTGGCGATGAAGGACTGCTCCTACGGCTACTGCGCCACCAAGGGCGTTCTCGAAACCAGGGAATTTCTGGCGCAGCTGAACAACGCCCGCGGCGGTGCCCAGATCACGCCGGAAGACATCATCTTCTTCAACGGCCTGGGCGACGCCATCCAGAAGGTCTACGGCCTGCTGCGGCGCGAGGCGCGGGTGATCGGCCCCTCGCCCACCTATTCGACCCATTCCTCGGCCGAAGGAGCCCATTCGGGACAGAAGCCGGTCACCTACCGCCTCGACCCCCACAACAACTGGTACCCCGACCTTGACGATTTGCGGCTGTCGGTCAAGTACAATCCGTCGATCGCCGGCATCCTGATCATCAATCCCGACAACCCGACCGGCGCCGTCTACCCGGAGCGCATCCTGCGGGAAATGATCGCCATCGCCCGCGAGTTCGATCTGTTCATCATCGCCGACGAAATCTACATGAATCTCATCTACAACGGGCAGTCGTCCCGGCCGATCTCCGACCTGGTGGGGGACGTGCCGGCGATCTCGATGAAGGGGATCAGCAAGGAAGTACCCTGGCCCGGCTCGCGCTGCGGCTGGATCGAGGTCTACAACGCCGACAAGGATCCGGTCTTCGCCCGCTACATCCAGAGCATTGTCGACTCGAAGATGGTCGAGGTCTGCTCGACCACCCTGCCGCAGAAGGCGATTCCGCTGATTCTCAGCCATCCGAAATATCCCGGCTGGCTCGAGGAGCGCAAGGCGCGCTACGAAAAGTTCTCCAACATCGCCTACGACCTGCTCAAGGACGTGCCCGGCATCGAGGTCAACCGGACCAACGGCGCCTTCTACATGAGCGTGATCTTCGAGCGCGGCCGGCTGCGCCACGACCAGACCCTGCCCATCGACAACGACGGCGTCCGGCAGCTGGTGGAAAAACTGGTCGCCGAACCGGGCATGACCCTCGACAAACGCTTCGTCTACTACCTGCTGGCCTCGACCGGCATCTGCGTCGTTCCCCTCTCCTCCTTCTCGACCCCCGAACTCGGGTTCCGCATCACCCTGCTGGAGCGGGACGAGCAGACCTTCACCCGGATTTTCCAGACCCTGGCCGAAGTGATTCCCCGCTACCTGGAATCCTGACTGCCACAAACGACGACGGGCCTGCCGGCAACATGCCGGCAGGCCCGTCGTCATTCACATCTTCCCGCCGGCCTCAGAACGG
This sequence comes from Geothermobacter ehrlichii, assembly GCF_008124615.1. NCBI lineage: Bacteria > Pseudomonadati > Thermodesulfobacteriota > Desulfuromonadia > Desulfuromonadales > Geothermobacteraceae > Geothermobacter > Geothermobacter ehrlichii. The sequence goes on along the minus strand of NZ_VNIB01000003.1, from coordinate 167,990 downwards.
CTGGCGCAGCAGGCGTTCCACCGCCTCCCGCTGCTCCGGGCGCCAGGGACCGACCACGGCAAGGGCCAGCCGGTCGGACCGGACCACCTCTTCCGCCACCTGCCGCATCATCGCCGGTGTCAGCGCCTCGGCCGCCGCCAGGTCCTGTTCGATGCTGCGCCGGTAGCCGACCAGTTCTCCCCAGCCGTAGCGAACCGCCATCTCTTCCGGGATATCCCGGCTGTAGTCGAGGTCGTAACGGAAATTGCGCACCGCCCGCGCCAGCTCGTCCACCGCCGGCGGCTCCTCCACCATGCGCCGCAACTGGAGCAGAACCTCGCTCACTCCCCGCACCAGATTGTCTGGCTGCAGCGCCAGATCGATGGTCAGGGTACCGGTGTCGGCAAGCAGGTGCAGCGCGGCCTCGACATGGTAGGTCAGGCCGAGTTCTTCCCGCAGCCGCAGCATCAGCCGCGAGCCGCCGCCCCAGGAAAGGATGCGACGCCAGATGCGCAGGGGAAAGGCGCCGGAACCTTCCCGCCCCCAGGGCAGGCGCAGGGCGAACTGAACATTGATCTGCGAAGCCGAATCGCGCACCCAGACCGAAGCCGGCCCCTGCATCGTCGGCAGAGACACCTTCGTGAAGTCCGGCCCGGCGACGCGCCAGTCGCCGAAAGCCCTGTCGACGGCGGCCAGGGCCCGGTCAGGCTCCACCCGTCCGGCGAGAACGATCACGACGTTGGCGGGCGCATAGTAGCGGGCATGATGGCCCCGCAGATCCGCCGACGCCAGCGCCTGCAGCGACTCCGCCGTACCGATCAGTGGCTGGCCGAGGGCGGTGCCGGGCCAGAGCAGGGCGTTGGTCAGGGTATCGGGGTTGATGATCTCCCCCTGTTCGTTCCAGTCCTCCCGCGCCTCTTCGAGGATGATCCGGCGCTCGGTCTCCATCTCGCGCCAGTACGGCGTGCGCAGCAGGGCGGCGAAAAGCCGGGCGCCCTCTTCCAGACGCTCCGGATGCAGCCGGCTGAAATAGCAGGTGGTCTCGACATCTGTGGTGGCGTTGGCGCCGCCGCCGATATCCTCGAAGGCCCGCTCCAGGGTGATGCTGTCCGGGTAGCCGTCGCAACCACGAAACAGCATGTGCTCGACGAAATGGGAGATGCCGGCCGTTGGCCGGGTTTCGTTCCGGCCACCGACGCCGACATAGCAGACCATCTCGACACTGTGCAGGTGGGGCATCCGCACCACCACCAGCCGCAGGCCGTTGGCAAGGCGCTCGCTTTCGATCTGCATAGAATTTCCGAACCTTACTTGGTATGCAGCATGTCCCGGCCACCGTAGCTGCGGCGACCGAGATGGCTGAACCACAGCAGACAGGCAACGAAGACGAGCTGCAGCAGCAGGACCATGGTGCCGGGTAGATCGCCGATGGAACCCTGGCGCAAAAAGTCGTCCCAGCTCCGGGCCACCTGGGGATGAATCCAGACCTTGACCATCCAGGCGCAGACCAGCAGCACGTAGAAATAGACGTAGTTGGCCCGCAGCCGCCGGCAAAGAGCGGAACGCAATCCCATCTTGTACTGCGGATAGCGCAAATCCGAGGCCAGCTCCGCCCGCCAGTAGGTTCTGTCTTCCTGGTCGAAGTCGGTCGGCAGCGAACCGTGCGCCAGAATATCGTAGATGAAATACTGATTCAACAGGCGCACCCGGTATTCGTAGGCATCGAAGAAACGGAACCGGCGCGCCTCGATGAAAAGCAGAATAAAGAGGATGCCGTAGCCGAAGGCGAAGATCGAATGATGGATTTCCGGATGCGAAAACCCGAAGGCGAGAAAGGCGGTAGCGGTCGCTCCCGCCCAGTTGGTGGTCCTGTCCAGACGCTCCCGCCAGGCGAGACTGCGCTGCACTTCGGCCCGGTAGTAGTGGGAGATGGCCGTGATCTGTTCGGAGCGGCTGAGCGGCTGGCTCTCCTGCATCGATTCCGGCATGAAAACTCCGCCTTCCGGCTTGTCGGCCCGTTCAGCTGCAAGTATAGCAGACTGTTTGCTGCTAAAATTTTACCACCCGGATGTCGAAAAGGTAAAAAGCGCACATCTTTACCGGAGAAAACGCCATGAACCAGCAAGGATACGCCCTCTGCGTCACCCTGCTCGCCCTGCTTCTGGTGGGGGGCATGCTTCTGTGCAACCCGCAGGACCAGGCCGACGCCCGGGCCAACAGCCGTCGGCAAGTCTCCGCTCACACCACCGCCGCCGAGCTTCCGCGTCTGGCTCCGAAGCTTCGGGCCATCGCGCAGGCGGCCGAACATCCCTGGTAATCCCCTAAACAAACGCCCTGCCACCTGGGCAGGGCGTAAGCTTGCCGATCCAGGACGCGGATTCAGCCGCCCAGCAGCCTGGCCGCCTCCTTGGCGTGGTAGGTGATGATCAGGTCGGCTCCGGCCCGCTTCATGCCGGTGAGCGTCTCCAGCATCACCCGTTCTTCGTCGATCCATCCTGCCCTGGCGGCGGCCTTGATCATCGAATACTCGCCGGACACATTGTAGCAGACCAGAGGCAGGTCGAACCGCTCCTTCAGATCGCGAATGATGTCGAGATAGGCCAGTGCCGGCTTGACCATGAGGAAATCGGCGCATTCCTGCACGTCCAGGGCCGCTTCGCGAAACGCCTCGATCCGGTTGGCCGGATCCATCTGGTAGGAGCGCCGGTCGCCGAACTGCGGCGTCGATTCGGCGGCGTCGCGAAAAGGACCGTAATAGGCGCTGGCGTATTTGACGGCGTAGCTCATCACCGGAACATGGCTGAAGCCGTTGGCGTCGAGCAGCTCACGGATCGCCGCCACCCGACCGTCCATCATGTCGGACGGGGCCACGATGTCGGCGCCGGCACGGGCATGGGAGAGCGCCTCGGCCGCCAGCAGCTTCAGGGTTTCGTCGTTGTCCACGTCGCCGTCACGGATGACGCCGCAATGGCCGTGATCGGTATATTCGCACAGGCAGACATCGGTGATGACAACCAGCTCGGGCACCTCGGCCTTGATCGCCCGCACCGTGCGCTGGATGATGCCGCTGTCGCTGTAGGCGTCCTGTCCCAGGGAATCCTTGCATTCCGGAATGCCGAACAGAATCACCGCCGGGATGCCGAGCTCGTGCACTTCGCGCGCCTCGGCGACGATATGGTCGATCGACTGCTGAAAGATCCCCGGCATGGAGGGAATCTCCTTGCGGATATTGTCACCATGGGCGGAAAACATCGGATAGATGAGGTCATCGACGCTCAGGCGGGTTTCCCGCACCATGCGCCGCAGCTGGTCGCTGCGCCGCAGCCTTCGGGCACGATACTCGGGGAAAAACATCTGGCACCTCCAGTCGCTGCGGCCAACAGGCGGCTATGCGCCCGTCAACCGCTGAAATAAGCGGTTACGGCTTCGGCGAGCCCTTCCAGGGTCGACGACTTCGCCTCGCCGGCAATCGGCAAACCGAGCCGGCGCAGGGTCCGGCTGGTTTCGGGACCAATGGAAAAAAGAGGCAGCGTCGCCAGCTGCCGCCGCTGGTCGTCATCGGCCAATTCGAACAGATTGACCACAGTCGACGACGAAGTGAAGGTCACCGCGTCCAGCCCGCCGGCAAGGGCCTGCTGCAGCCGGGCGGTGCCTTCGGCATCGGGCAGGGTGCGATAGAGCACCGGTGCATCGACGCTGGCGCCAGCCTTGCCCAGTTCGTCAGGAATGACCGTGCGGGCCAACTCGGCGCGCGGATAGAGAATGCGACGACCGGCAACACCGGCAGCCAGCAGCTCGGCCACCACCCCCTCGGCCCGGCTGTCGGCCGGGACGAGATCGGCGAGAATCCCCCGCTCCTCCAGGGCCTTCGCCGTCTTCGGTCCGACGGCCACCACCCGTACCCCGCCCAGTGCCCGCAGGTCGCGACCCAGCCGGCGCAGGCGGTCGAAAAAACGCGCGACGGCGTTGGCCGAAGTCAGAACCAGATCGTCATAGCCGGCCAAGGCCTCGATGGCGGCATCGAGCGGCGCAAAATCCGCCGGATCGGCGAAGGCGATCACCGGACAGAGCACCGCTTCCGCCCCGCGCTGCTCCAACAGACGGCCGAAATCGCCGGCACCGCCCGCGGCGCGGGTGACCAGAATCCGCCGGCCGAGCAGGGGTCGATCCTCGAACCAGCGCAATTGCCGGCGCAGGCCGACCACCTCGCCGACAATGATGACCGCCGGCGGCCGCAAGCCGGCTCTTGCCACTTCGTCGACGATCGATTCCAGGGTCCCCTCGACCACCTGCTGCCGGGGCGTCGTCGCCCAGCGAATGACCGCAACCGGCGTCTGCGGCGACCGGCCATGGCGCATCATCTGCTCGCAGATGACCGGCAGATTGGTCATGCCCATGTAGAAGACCAGGGTGCCGATGCCGGTGGCCAGCTTTTCCCAGTCGAGGCTGGAGAGCTTCTTTTCCGGCTTTTCGTGGCCGGTAAAGAGTCCGAGACTGGTGGTATGATCCCGATGGGTCAGAGGGATGCCGGCGTAGGCCGCGGCGGCGAACCCGGCCGTCACCCCCGGCACCACCTCGAAGGGGATGCCGGCCTCGAACAGCGCCTGCGCTTCCTCGCCGCCCCGGCCGAAGATGAAGGGGTCGCCACCCTTGAGGCGGACCACCCTTTTGCCCGCCCGTGCCCGATCGACAAGCAGACGGTTGATACGCTCCTGGGGTGTATGGTGACAACCACAGGTCTTGCCGACATAGATCCGCTCGGCCCCGGCAGGCACTTCGTCGAGAAAGACCGGGTTGGCCAGATAATCGTAGACGACCACCTCGGCACAGCGCAGGCAGTCCAGCCCGCGGGCGGTGATCAGGCCCGGGTCGCCCGGTCCGGCACCGACCAGGTAGACCATGCCCGTCTCTGTGCGCTCAGCAATCATCGCAGTCTGCAGTCAGAATCAGACGTCTTCGCGGTCCGGCTGAAAGGTTTCGGTGCCGTAGACCTCGTTCAGAATCCTGCCGGCGCCGCGCAAAATCAGATCGTCGGCCAACGCGGTACCGAGCCGGGTCGCCTCCCCGCTCGGGCCGCTGATTTCACCGCGAATCACTTCCGCCCCGTCGACACTGGCCACCAGCCCGCGCAAAGTCATCGTCTGTCCCTCGACAGTGGCATAGGCGGCAATTGGCACCTGGCAGCCGCCTTCGAGCCGTGCCAGCAGGGCCCGCTCGGCCGTCACCGCCGCCGCCGTGGCCGGCTCGTTGAAAAAGTCGATCAGAGCGTTGGTTTCATCGTCGTCGATGCGGCTTTCCAGACCAAGAGCCCCCTGGCCGATGGCAGGCAGGGAGATATCCACCGGCAGATACTCGCTGATCTGTTCGGCAAAACCGAGCCGCTTCATGCCGGCGGCCGCCAGCACCACCGCGTCGAGGTCCTCTTCGGTCAGCTTGCGGATGCGGGTTTCGACATTGCCACGAATATCGACCATCCTGAAATCCGGCCGCAGCTGCAGCAGCTGGGCCTTGCGCCGCAATGACGAAGTGCCGATGCGCGCTCCCGGCGGCAGGTCGCGAAAGCTCTTGTAGCCGGGCTTGAGAATGCAGATGTCGCGCACATCCTCGCGGGCGGTGATACAGCGAAGGTCCAGACCGTCGGGGAAAACGGTCGGCACATCCTTCATCGAGTGCACGGCGATATCGACCTCGCCCCGCAGCATGGCTTCCTCGATCTCCTTGACGAACAGCCCCTTGCCGCCGACCATGGCCAGCGGAACGTCGAGAATCTTGTCGCCCTGGGTCTTGATCTTGACCAACTCGACCTCGAGGTCGGGGTAACGGTTTTCCAGCTGCTGCCTGACCCAGTTCGCCTGCCAGAGGGCAAGCTGACTGGCGCGGGTGCCGATTTTCAGCTTCTTTTTGGCCATGTTTCTGTCTAAGCTCCTTGCCGTGCTTTGATGTCAGTCCTGTCCGGATTCGCCCAACGGCCTCAATTCCGTCTGCGCCGGCACCACCTCCAGCTCGAACAGGGCCCGCAGCGCGTCGACGTACAGATCGCCGTCATCCCCGTTCTGCGCCTGTTTGAGACGGCTGATGGGGGAATGCAGGATCTTGTTGATGATGGCCGAGGTCATGGCGTGAATCGCCTTTTCTTCCTTCGGGCCGAGATGTTTCAGATTGCGCAGGGTCTTCTCGACCTCATTCTGCCGGATTTCCTCGAATTTCCGCCGCAGAGAAACGATGGTCGGCTTGACCTCGAGAGTCGCCAGCCAGCCATGAAACTGGCCGATCTCCTGGTCGATGATCGCCTCGGCCTTTTTCGCCTCTTTCTGCCGTTCCTTCAGGTTGGCCTGCACCACGCCCTGCAGGTCATCGACATCGTAGAGATAGACATTGGCAACCTCGTTGACCTCCGGATCAATATCGCGCGGCACGGCGATATCGATAAAGAACATCGGCCGGTTGCGCCGTTGTCTGAGCACCTTTTCCACCTGGCTGCGCACCAGGATGAAGTTCGGTGTCCCGGTCGAGGTCAACACGATGTCAGCTTCCGGAAGATGGTCCACGTACTCGTCGAAGGGAATGGGCCGGCCGTTGAATTCGGCGGCCAGCTTCTCGGCCCGGGCAAAGGTGCGGTTGGTCACCAGAACCCGGCTGATGCCGTTGTTGATGAAATGCCGCGCCGCCAGTTCGCACATCTCGCCGGCGCCGATCAGCAGCACCACCTTGCCGTCAAGGCTACCGAAAATCTTGCGCGCCAGTTCGACGGCGGCAAAGGAGACGGAGACGGCGTTGCCGGCGATGTTGGTCTCTGTCCGCACCCGCTTGGCGACGGAGAAGGCCTTGTGCAGGAAACGATTGAGAATCAGGCCGACCGTCCGGTATTCGCTGGCATAGCCGTAGGCGGTCTTGATCTGGCCAAGAATCTGCGGCTCGCCGATCACCATCGAATCGAGGCTGGAAGCAACCCGGAAGACATGGCGAATCGCCTCCGCCCCCTGGTAATCGTAAAGATGGGGGGCCAGAACCTCGTCGGCAAGGCCATGGTAACGGGCGAGAAAGCGGCGCAACACCGCGATGCCCGCTTCAGCATCACGGGTCGTGGCATAGATTTCGACCCGATTGCAGGTCGAGACGATAATGGTTTCGGCGATTTCGGGCAGAGCAAGAACCTGCTTCAGGGGCTCTTCCATGGCTTCGGGAGCAAAGGCGACCCGCTCCCGAATTTCAACCGGCGCCGTATGGTGACTGAGTCCGACAACAATGATGTTCATGAATCCCCGGGCCTCCCCTACTTGCCTTCTAGGGTGTTGAAGCTGTGCAGGTCGGACATCAGGGTATTGACGCCGAGGAAGGTGAACAGCAGGCAGAGAAAGCCGATGATGGCAAAGATGGCCGCCCGCTGGCCGCGCCAGCCGATCGTCAGCCGGCCGTGCAACAGGGCCGCATAGAGAAACCAGGTAATCAGCGCCCAGGTCTCCTTCGGATCCCAGCGCCAGTAGCCGCCCCAGGCCGAGTTGGCCCAGACCGCCCCGGAAATGATGCCCATGGTCATCAGGGGAAAACCGAACGTCAGGCACTTGTAATTGATGCTGTCGAGCACCTCCAGCGACGGCAGACGGTAATAGAGGCCGGAGAAACGCTTGCTCTTGAGCATCCGCTCCTGCATCAGATACATCACCCCGGCAGCGAAGGCGAGAGCGAAGATCGCGTAGCCGGCAAAGGCGAGACTGATGTGAATGGGAAACCACCAGCTGTCGAGCGCCGGGTTGGCAGTCGAGACCGGACTTTTGGCCGCCGCGCCGAAGATCATCATCGCCAGTGCCAGCGGACAGCTGAAAGCGCCCAGGATGGTCAGCCGGTATTTCAGGTCAAACAGCAGAAAGGCGCCGACGATGGCCAGGGCGAAGAAGGAGAGGGACTCCTGCAAATTGACCACCGGCACATGTCCGGCCGCCACATAGCGCGCCACGATAGTGGCACAGTGGACCAGAAAGCCGCCGACCAGAACCCAGCGGGCGAGATTGCCGACCTTCTGCCGGCGCCCGATAACATCGATGAGATAGAGGACCGTGGCGACAAAATAGATCAGGAGGGTGATCTTGTAGAGCAGAATATCGGCATTCATGGCAATGGTTCCAAAGAGTCGATGCCCAGTTCAGCCAGCCCGTCAACGCCGCAATGGCGCCGCAGCAGCTCGTCAACGGCCTCGCGCCGCCCGCTGCGCAGCAGCCCGGCAAGACCGTCGTCGAGCAGCTGGCGCAAAATGGATTGATTATATTCCGCACTTTTCGGGGATGTCAACGAACGGCGGCGTAAACGGCTGGCGATCTCCAGTACCCGTTCCCATTCGGGACCCAACTGCTGAAACAACCTGTCGGCGACAACGGCACTCAGGGCCGGACTGCCCCCCCCGGTGCTGACCGCAAGCACGATCGCCCCGCGCCGCCGCACCGCCGGAAGCAGCAGATCGCCGTCATGGCCGCCGGTGGCGACATTAACCGGCACTCCCATCTTTCGCGCCTCGTCGGCCACCGCGCGATTGACGGCGGGGTCGTCGGTGGCCGCAAAAACCAGACGGGCTCCGGCCAGATCGCCCCGGCGATAGGGACGCTGCCGCCATTCGAACGCCGGATGGGTCAACCTCTCGCTGCAGGCCGGACTGACAAGCCGCACCCGCGCCCCTGCAGCGAGCAACCCCCGTATCTTGCGACAGCCGACCCTGCCACCGCCGACGACAAGGCAGAGCCGGTCCCGCAGATCGAGCATGACCGGGTAGAGAGACATGGATCAGATTCCGAACAGTTCCCGTTCCACCAGTTCGCAGAGCAGACGGCCGAACAGCAGGGCGGCCTCGACGATCTCGCCGGTATTGTCCGACCTGACCTGAAAGCAGAACTCGACCGGCGGGCCGGTCCAGTCCAGCTTTTCCGGTTGAACCAGCGCCGTGGTACAACCGGTATCGACCGCCGCCTGGGCCAGGTTTTCCAGGGCCGGGTCATGGGTTCCGTCAGCAAAGAGAAGGAGCAGATCACCCTTGGTCGCCATGAGAAGAAACTGGCGGGTGAACAGCTCGCCGAGACGGCCGTGGCGATCGAGCGAGGCGGCCAGTGCCTGGTCGTGACTGAGAGAATAGGCGGGCAACTGCGGTCGTTCGAAATGGAGCTGGTCGAGGAAATAGGCCTCTGTCAGATCGGCGGCGCGGCCGAGATTCCCCGATCCGGCAAGAAAAAGGCGGCTCTCTCGATGGAAGCCGCCGGCCACCATCTGCGCCAGTCGGACCAACTCGCCGGCCTGGGCCTCGAAGGTCAGCCGAATCATTTCGGCGTGACGCTGCAAGGCATCGAGCAGTTTTGTCTGCGGCATCTTCTCCTCCGATGGGGATGGTAGCGGCAGGATAGGAGCCCCTCCGACCTGCTGTCAAGCATCGCCGGCATTTCCCGCCCGTTTTGCGGACCGGGGTGACGAAACGGGTCCGGATGCAAGGCGACCGGCCGGTTCGGCGCAGGCATGGCACGAGCCACGTCGAGCACTTGAGCAATGCCGGCAACGATGCAGACGGGCCTGTTCCGCCAGCCGAATCCCGAAAGGGATGGTGGAGTTGGGGGATGCATTCCCCTTGATTTTTCCGCCGGCTCCTTTATGATTTGAAAAACGCGATTATCTGCGATCTCATGTCAAAAAAAGGAGAAACAGAATATGGCAAGCGATAAAGTGATGGAACTGACTGACAACAGTTTCGACAGCGAAGTTCTGCAATCCTCGACTCCGGTCCTGGTCGACTTCTGGGCTTCCTGGTGCGCTCCCTGCAAGGCCATCGCCCCGGTCGTCGACAGCCTTGCCGATGAATACGACGGTCAGGTGAAAGTCGCCAAGCTGAATGTCGACGAAAATCCGGCTACCCCCGGTCAGTACGGTGTCCGCGGTATTCCGACCCTGATCCTGTTCAAGGATGGCAAGGTCGTCGACCAGGTGGTGGGCGCCGTCCCCAAGAATCAGCTCGAAAATCTGATCAAGAAAGCCCTTTGAGTTCCCCCGATCCAGCGATTATCGGTAAAAGCCCCGCTCACGGCGGGGCTTTTTTCGTTGCATAACCGGAATCCTGGCTCTCGGCAAGACAATATGACTGCTGCCACCCCCGTGAAAGAGCGGTCGGCCACAAACCGGGTTATTCGACGGGCGCCAGCCGCTCCTCCATCCAGCGCAGAAACGATGATCGCCCCTGTTGCTGAACCTCGGCCAGCAGCGCACGCTTCTGCTCCCGGAGCCGATCGAGTTCCCGTCGTGCCAGCCGGCGCTGCCGGCTGCGACCGGCCCGGTAGACATCTCCAACAGCGGTCTTCCAGGCAGCCAACAGGCTCTCGGCTCTTTTACGCCACTGGTTTTCAAGCAAGATGCGTTTCTGCTCCACGCGCGAAGGCGCCGTCATCGCCCCGTGAGCGGCGGGACTCTCGACATCCGGAAGGGGCACGATGCTCAGGCGCCCCCCTCCCTCCGGCGGCGGCCCGAGCAACACGCACCCCTGCGGCAGCTGGTAGGGCCGGTCAGTGACAAAGATTCTTCCCTCCTCATCCCGACAGGGATACAACCTGCCAGCGGCTGCCGACTGGAACGAAAAAACGACCAGAATCAACAGCAGGAACAGTAAACGCATGGTGGCGACCTTTCTCCTTCTGTCAAGACCTTACCAGCCGCCGGGGTCGGGTCAAGTCAACAGGTCCTGATTCTGGCGCAGAAGCCGAAACAGGCTCCGCGCCGCCGCCCGGTCGCCGTTGCAGGCTGAACGCGACAGGCGCGCCAGCTCCCCGTGATCCAGGTCGGGACAGCATCGCCGCAACTCGGCCATCGCCTCTGCCGCCGATTGCCCGGAACAGAGCCGGTCACGCCATGCCTCCAGCTGGTGAAACCGGCGACGATCCCGGTTGTGGGCGGCATCGACCCCGGCCAGGTGGCGTTCGATCCGCTCTACCAGCTCCGGCTCCCGACGCAGCAGGGCCGCCAGGCGACGCACCTCCCGGCGACGCGATGAATGCCCCCTGGTCGCCCTGGCGGTCGCCAGTTCTTCCGCCAGATCGGCAGGCAGATCCAGACCGGCCAGCCAACGCTCGGATCCTTCGACCAGCCGCGCCGCCAGCGCTTCCACCAGCTTGGCCGCCCGTTTCCGCGCCGACCGGCTCTGCCGCATCTCTTCGGACATCGGCCCCTCCTTCCCGCTCGAACGGCGGCTCAAAACTGCCTGCGGCTGTCGAGCAGCAGGGTCACCGGACCATCGTTGACCAGCTCCACCGCCATCTCGGCCCGAAAGACACCGGTGGCGACCGAAATCCCCAGCCGCCGCAGCCCCTCGACATAGCAGCGGTAGAGCCGTTCGGCCTCCTGCGGCGGGGCGGCATCGGAAAAGCCCGGCCGCCGCCCCTTGCGGCAGTCACCATAGAGGGTGAACTGTGATACCGCCAGCACCGCCCCGCCGACATCGATCACCGACAGGTTCATTTTGCCGCCATCATCCTCGAAGATGCGAAGCCCGGCCGTTTTTTCCGCCAGATAGACGGCATCCCGCTCCTCGTCCTCCCGGCCGACGCCGAGCAGCACCAGCAATCCGGTGTCGATTTCACCGACGATTTCGTTATCGACCCTGACGCGGGCCTCGCTGACCCGTTGCAATACCGCGCGCATGATTTCAGTAACCTCTGGATGTAATTGCTTTCGCCACACAAAAATATTTCACCACGAAAATATCAAGGTCACCAAGAAGGTCAAAATTCGCTTAACGCTGAGATGGAGAGAAGCAGAGGCGGAGATAAGACAACTTCTTTGTCTATTTCTAAATCAAAATCGATATTTGTTTTCCTCTGCGCCATTTCCCTCTCTGCGCTTCTGCGTTAAATAGATTTTCCTGGTGCCTTTGGCGTCTTGGTGACCGTGTTATCTCTTTCAGCTCTCCCCCGCCAACCGCCGCAGCAGCGCCAAGTTGCGCAGATCGTCGGCATGGTCTTCACCCGGCGGCGTTTCGATGATTTTCGCCACGCCGGCAAAGCGCTCGTCCCGCATCAGGCAGGTGAAGCCGGTCTCGCCGATACAGCCACGGCCGACATGCTCGTGCCGGTCGAGCCTGCTGCCGCAGGGTTTCTTGCTGTCGTTGAGATGAAACAGGCGGATCCGCTGGCAGCCGATCAGGCGGTCGAATTCGTCCATCACCGTGGCATATCCGGCTTCGTCCGACAAATCGTAGCCGGCGGCAAAGACATGACAGGTGTCGAAACAGACCCCGAAGGCGTGTTCCGGCACCAGATCCATGATGCGCGCCAGCTGTTCGAAACGCCAGCCGAGATGGCTGCCCATGCCGGCGGTGGTCTCCAGCAGGATCTGCACATCCGGCGGCGCCTCGGCTAGAACGGCCCGCAGAGCGACGGCGATGCGCCGCAGCCCGGCTTCTTCGCCGGCACCGAGATGAGCGCCGGGATGCATGACCAGCCCCGGCACGCCGAGGGCCGAGCAGCGACGCATCTCGTCGAGAAAGGCGGCCTGCGACTTGCGCCACTTCTCCTCGTCCGGCGCGGCGAGATTGATCAGATAGCTGTCATGAACGTAGACCGGACCGATGCGGCTCGCTTTCCAGGCCCTGCGAAAGGCAGCGGCCGCCTCTTCGGCAAGGGGACTGGCCGCCCAGCGGCTGGCGTTTTTGGTGAAAATCTGCAGGGCAGTGCAGCCGACGGCTTCGCCGCGGGAAATCGCCCTGTCGATGCCGCCGGCGATGGAGGCATGCACGCCCAGCGGCTGGCTCATGACCACCCTCCCGCCCGGCGGCTCAGATCGTCCACTGCCCGGGCAGCGCTGCAGACATCCGGCGCATGATGATCGACATGGGCCGCCGCCGGCCCCTCGCCCACCAGCACGGTGGCCATGCCCAGCTTTTTGGCCGTGTGCAGATTGTCGAGGGAATCCTCGACCATGATGCACTGCCCCGCCTGCAGTCCGAGAGATTGCAGCACCTCTTCATAGGGATCCCGGTTCGGCTTCGGCTGGTAGTTGGCGATGCGGATGTCGAAGATTCCGGCAAAGACGTCCTCGAGCCCGAGCGCCGCCAGCACCCGCTCGGCATGGTCACTGGAGCCGTTGGTGAAGACGTAACGGGGCAGAAGCAGCGCGGCCAGGGTGTCGCGCAGCACGGGGTCGGGACGCAGGCGGCTGCCCACGTCGACGTCGTGTACATAGTGCAGGTAGTCCTCGGGATCGACGGCGTAGTGCCGCACCAGCCCCTGCAGAGTGGCGCCGTAGTCGCGCCAGTAACGGCGGCGCAATCCGTCGACCTCGGCAGCGGCGATGCCGACCACCTCTTCCATGTAGCGGTTGATGCGCACGTCGATCAGCGAGAACAGATCCCGCTCCGGCGGATAGAGGGTGTTGTCGAGATCGAACAGAACCGCCTTCATCGCTCCTCCTGCAGAGCGCCGCGGATGGCGGCGATGCGATTCCGCCGCTCCTGTGCGGACAGCAGGACCTCCTCGTGGGGACGGCTCCAGACGGGCGTGGGCCAGAGCGCATCGTCACGAAAGCGGGGAATCAGGTGCCAGTGGATGTGCGGCACCATGTTGCCGAGCAGCTCATAGTTCATCTTCGCCGGACGAAAGACCGTGTTCAGGGCCCCGGCGACCCGGCTGACCTCGTCGATCAGCCGGTGCCGGGTTTCCGTGTCCAGGTGAAACAGTTCGGTGACATGCTCCCGGGTGAAGACCAGGGTGTAGCCGGGAAAGAACTGGTCCCGGTTGAGCATGACGCAACAGACATCGAGTTCGGCGATGCGCAGCTCCGGCTCCTCCAGCCAGCGCCGGCACATGATACAGTCGCTCACAGGGGAAACTCTCCGCTGAAAACCTCGGTGGCCGGCCCGGTCATCAGCACCGGGCCGGCCTCCAGCCATTCCAGCACCAGGTCCCCGCCCGCCAGGTGATTGACGATCCGGCGGCCGCTGCGGCCGGTCAGCACCCCGGCGACGGTCACCGCTGCAGCGCCGGTGCCACAGGCCAGGGTTTCACCGGCGCCGCGCTCCCAGGTCCGCTGGCGCACCTCGCCCTGCGACAGGACCTGCACAAACTCGACGTTGGTGCGTTGCGGAAAGAGGGGGTGGCGCTCGATCTGCGGACCGAGCTCGGCCACCGGAAAGGCGTCGACATCGTCGACATAGATGACGCAGTGGGGATTGCCCATCGAAACGCAGGTCGCCCGCAGCGTGCGGCCGGCTACCTCGAAGGGAATGTCGACCGCCCGCTCGTCGGCCGGTCCGGCCATCGGTATCTCGCCCCGCGTCAGCCGCGGCTCTCCCATGCCGACCCGCACCCGGTCGACCCGACCGCCGGCATCGGGAAACAGCTCCACCGGCAGCAGGCCGGCGCCGGTTTCGATGATCAACCGCTCTTTGCGAACCAGTCCGCGCTCATAGACGAACTTGGCCACACAGCGAACGCCGTTGCCGCACATCTCCGCCTCGCTGCCGTCGGCGTTGAAGATCCGCATCCGCACGTCGGCCCGATCGCTGGGCAGAATCAGGATCAGCCCGTCGGAACCGATGCCGAAATGCCGGTCGCTGACCCGAACGGCCAGCTCTTCCGGATTGTCGATCGTTTCCTCGAAGCCGTTGACGTAGACATAGTCGTTGCCGGCTCCGTGCATCTTGGTGAATTTCATGGGTGTCACTCCGGTTCGGGGAACGTCATCCTCCCGCCGAAACGGGAGAGTGCACATCACGTACGTTGGACAACGCGTGTCTCGGAACAATCAGCAACGGATCGGTTCCAAGGCGGATTCTGACATCAAGCCAACTTATTTGCAAAATCGAAAATGAGTGCTGGCCACGATCCAGGGTGCTTACGGACCAGAATGTTCAAAAGGTCTCGGATACAGGGCAGCCGAAATCTCGAGGCATGAGGCGTACCTAGACCCGTACGAAAAACGTCATGGGGCAGACCAAGACGAAAACAGTCGAAAAAGCGCAGCTTACAAACACCTGTAAATGAGCATTTGGAAGCTGTTTTCCACCCTGCTAAAGCGCGGCGATGACAGCTTTCAGCTTCTCCTGCACAGTGGTGGCCACCTCCAGCAGGTCCGGATTCTCCACCGCCTGCATCGAGGCGATCGGATTGACCGCCGCCACCTCGACCTGACCGTCATCGAACTGCTGCACCACGACGTTGCAGGGGAGCATGCTGCCGATCCAGGATTCGGCCTGCAGCGCCCTGTAGGCGAAACGGGGATTGCAGGCGCCGAGGATGATATAGTTTCTGAAGTCGACATCGAGCTTCTTCTTCAGCGTCGCCCTGACATCGATCTCGGTCAGCACGCCGAACCCTTCCTTGTCCAGTTCTTCCCGGACCCGTTCCAGAGCCTGTTCAAAAGTCAGATTCATCCGCTTGCAGAAAACATACTCCATGATAAAGCTCCTAAGTGTCGATGCCGGCAATGCACGATTGCCGACAGGAAAGAATGGATCCCGTCGTGTCGCCCCTTTTCATTTTCCCAGAAAAAGGGCCACCCGCAACAAGCATGGTACAGCACTTGCTCAATATCCATGTCAGGCATCGATTAATTGCAGGTCACCTATCAGAACATGGGGGAACATGGGGAATATTCGACAGCCTGTGCAGACAATTCCTCAATTCAGGTCATCCTGACCAGCAAGGAGCAAAGCATGCATCACCAACACGGAGATTGCCATCACGTCAACAGTGGCCGGCGCTTCGTCGATCCGGTCTGCGGCATGCAGACCGAAGACGAGACCGCCTTCAAACCCTACGAACACGAAGGCACCATCTTTCATTTCTGCAGCGACAGATGCCTGGCCAAGTTCAGGGACAATCCCGGCGCCTACACCGGAACCGGGCGTGAACGACCACCATCACGGGCCAATACCGGAGACACGACCTACACCTGCCCGATGCATCCCGAGGTGGTGCAGGATGGCCCCGGCAACTGCCCCAAGTGCGGCATGGCTCTGGAGCCCCTGTCTCCACTGCCGACTGCACGAACCCGATACACCTGCCCGATGCACCCGGAGGTGGCGCAGGACACCCCCGGCAACTGCCCCAAATGCGGCATGGCCCTGGAAAGCCAGCTCGTCGCCGGCGACGAGGAGACAACCCCCGAATACGACGACATGCGCCGCCGTTTCGTCTTCGCCGCGGTGTTCTCCATCCCGCTGGTAATCATCGCCATGCGCGAGATGCTGCCGGGCGGACAGCTGATCGAAGAGCTGGCGACGCCGCGCACCCTCGGCTGGCTGGAGCTGCTGCTGTCGACGCCGGTGGTTCTCTGGGCCGGCTGGCCCTTCTACCAACGCGCCGTGCAGTCGGTCGTCAACCGCAGCCTGAACATGTTCACCCTGATCGGTCTCGGCGTGTCGATGGCCTACATCTACAGCCTGATCGCCGTTTTGCTGCCGGGCATCTTTCCTCCCGCCATGCGCGGACCGGACGGCTCCGTCGGCGTCTACTTCGAGGCGGCGGCCGTCATCGTCACCCTGATTCTGCTCGGGCAGGTGATGGAACTGCGTGCCCGCAGCCAGACCGGGGCCGCCATCAAGGCCCTGCTCGGACTGGCTCCCAAGACGGCCCGCCGGCTCAATACCGACGGCAGCGAAGAGGACATTCCGCTGGAGCAGGTCCGCCCCGGCGACCGGCTGCGGGTCAGGCCAGGCGAAAAGATCCCTGTGGACGGCATCGTGCTCGAAGGCAGCAGCAGCGTCGACGAGTCGATGATCTCGGGGGAGCCGATTCCGGTGAGCAAACAACCGGGCGATCCCCTGATCGGCGCCACGGTCAACACTACCGGCGCCCTGATCATGCAGGCGGAGAAGGTCGGCGGCGACACCCTGCTGGCGCGCATCGTCCAGATGGTGGCCGACGCCCAGCGCAGCCGCGCCCCGATCCAGAAGCTGGCCGACCGGGTGGCCGGCTACTTCGTGCCGGCGGTGATCGCCATCGCCCTGCTCGCCTTTGTCACCTGGCTGCTGGCCGGTCCCGAGCCGCGCCTGGCCTACGCACTGATCGCCGCGGTGTCGGTGCTGATCATCGCCTGCCCCTGCGCCCTGGGACTGGCGACGCCGATGTCGATCATGGTGGCGACCGGCAAGGGCGCCGGCATGGGGGTACTGTTCAGAAACGCCGAAGCGATCGAGACCCTGCGAAAAATCGACCTGCTGGTGGTCGACAAGACCGGCACCCTGACCCTGGGCGAGCCGAAACTGACCGGCGTGATGCCGGCCGCCGGCATGGATGAACGCCGGCTGCTGACGTTGGCCGGCAGCCTGGAGCAGGGGAGCGAACATCCCCTGGCCGCCGCCCTGGTCGCCGGCGCCCGGGAACGGGGGGTGGCGCTGGTCGAAGCGCAGGATTTCACCTCGCACACCGGCAAGGGCGTCTCCGGCCGGGTCGACGGAGTCGAGGTCCTGCTCGGCAACGCCAAACTGCTGGACGATTTCGCCATCGACACCGCCGCCCTGGCCGAGCGGGCGCGACAGCGGCGCGAGGAGGGGCAGACGGTCATATTTGTCGCCGCCGACGGTCGCCTGGCCGGACTTCTGGCGGTCTCCGACCCAATCAAGGATACGACGCCGGCGGCGATCACGCAGCTGCACGACGAAGGAATCCGCATCGTCATGCTGACCGGCGACAACCGGGCGACGGCCGAAGCGGTCGGCAAAAAGCTCGGCATCGACGACATCGTCGCCGAAGTGCTGCCGGACGAAAAGGCGGCGGTCGTCGGCCGCTACCAGCAGGAGGGGCACCGGGTGGCGATGGCGGGCGACGGCATCAACGACGCCCCGGCCCTGGCCAAGGCCGATGTCGGCATCGCCATGGGCACCGGCACCGACGTGGCGATGGAGTCGGCCGGGGTAACCCTGGTCAAAGGCGATCTGACCGGCATCGTCCGCGCCCGCAAACTGAGCCGGGCGACCATGGCCAACATCCGGCAGAACCTGTTTTTCGCCTTCGTCTACAACGCCCTGGGCGTTCCGCTGGCCGCCGGCGTACTCTATCCCTTCTTCGGCATCCTGCTCAGCCCGGTGGTCGCGGCGGCGGCGATGAGCCTGAGCTCGGTCTCGGTGATCTGCAATGCCCTGCGCCTGCGCTCGGCCAGGACGGACTGACGCGCCTCAACGCGCCAACAGGCTCCCCCATTGCGCAAAATCGCCGGCAGCGGGTATGATGGGAAACATCCGCCAACGAACCGACGCACGAAAAGAAGGAAACAACCCCGCCATGGCTTTTGGACTGAAAACGAAAATCTGGCAGACCGGCCAGCTCGAATGGTACGGGCTGATCGACAACGAGGACCTCTATCTCGGCAGCCGGGAGTTCCCCCTGCCGCCGGAAGAGGGCGACGAATGGACCGTGCGCGAGACCGGCTTCCGCTTCAAGATCGTCGACGGCGTCATCTGCAAGATCGGCCAGATCGAGCCGGAAAAACCGGAGTGGCTCTGACATGGCCCTCGAAATCGTCCAGCTACGGGCCGGCCGGGCCGACAACTTCAGCTACCTGGTCTGGTGCCCGCAGACAAACGACGCCATGGTGGTCGATCCCAGCTTCGCCCCCGATCTGCTGCTGGCGGAGGCCGAAAAGCGGGGGCTGACCATCCGTATTCTGGCCAATACCCACGGCCACCGCGACCACATCGCCGGCAACGACCGGATCATGGCCGCCACCGGCGCCCCTCTGGCGGCCCATCCCAGCGACCTGCCGCTGGCGCAGGTTCCATTGCACAACGGTCAGCTTCTGCCGCTGGGCGCCGAACGGATCGAGGTTCTGCACACCCCGGGGCACAGTCCCGGCTCCATCGTCTTCCGCCTCGACGCGGCGGTCATCACCGGCGACACCCTCTTCGTCTCCCGCTGCGGCCGGGCCGACCTGCCGGGCAGCGACGTCAAACGCCTCTACCACAGCCTGCAGCGCTTGAAGCAACTGCCGCCGGAAACCGTCGTCTACCCCGGCCATGACTACGGGCCGACACCGACCGCCACCATCGCCCACGAGCTTGAAACCAATCCCTTCCTGCTCTGTGGCGACCTGGAAAGCTTCATCGAACTGCGCATGGGCTAGGCCGCCGCGCCATTTCCGGTTTTTTACCGGCCGGTCCGTTGCGGCGGAAGCAAAGCGCGATAGAATTTTTGGGCGCGGACCGAGCCGACCCCGGTCCGGCAGAAGAAGGAATGACCACCGACCGTTTCCGGATGCTGCTCCGGCAGGGACTCGACGCCCTGGACAAGAACGACACCCTGCTCGCCCTGGTCCTGTTCGAAGACGCCTGCAAGCTGTTCGAGACCCCGACCGCCAAATCCTGCCTCGCCTACTGCCTGGCGCGGGAGAAGAAGCAGTTCCAGAAAGCCGTCGCCATGTGCCTGTCCGCGAAGCAGAAGGAACCGGCCAACAGCCTGCACTACCTGAACCTGGGACGGACCTACCTGGAGGCCGGACAGAAACAGAAAGCCATCCGCGCCCTGCGGCAGGGGCTGAAAATGGAACGCAACCAGCAGATCATCGATCTGCTGGTTGCGCTGGGACAACGCAAGACGCCGCCCATCTCCTCACTGCCGCGAGAACACTTCCTCAACCGCAATCTCGGCCTGCTGCTCAGCCGCATCGGCATGCGCTGAGCAAACAGGACTTTTCGGCTCCGAAAACAGAAACGGCCGGGTTTCCGTCAGCCCGGCCGTCCTTGCGAAGTGCCGTTCAATACGGGCGCCGGCTCTTGCCCGACTTGTATTCGCCGGTAAAGGGAGTCAGCACCAGGGTGATTCCCTCGACGAATTCCCCCTTCTTCACCCGAACGGACCGGGGCTTGTCGCCGCCGT
Source organism: Geothermobacter ehrlichii (assembly GCF_008124615.1). Classification (NCBI taxonomy): domain Bacteria; kingdom Pseudomonadati; phylum Thermodesulfobacteriota; class Desulfuromonadia; order Desulfuromonadales; family Geothermobacteraceae; genus Geothermobacter; species Geothermobacter ehrlichii. The sequence goes on along the minus strand of NZ_VNIB01000003.1, from coordinate 148,185 downwards.
AGCGGCCGTACAGTTCTCCCGGACGCGGCATGTCCCAGGCGTGCACCCGGGCGGCGAGATAGTAGGAACCGCCCTCCGGCAGATAGAGGGTGAAGCGCCCGTCGGCGTCGGAGAGGGTGGAGGCGAAATCGGGCAACCGCTTCATGTCGGCATCGACATAGGCGATGGCGAAACTGCCGGGAATCGGCTTGCCGGCCGCATCGACCAGCCGGCCGCGGATGCCGGTATCAGTCCGCCGCTCGACCGGGCTCTTCTTGAAGAACATCGGCGCCTTCATCGGCACCACCTCGAGATTCAGCACCGTCATCCAGCCTGGCCGGACCTCGACCTTGACCCGCTGGTGCTCCGAATAGTAGTCGCCGGGCGCCAGGGGGCCGCTCGGCTCGCCGCTCATCCGCTTGCGGGCGACCACGTAATAGGTGCCCGGCGGAATATCAAGCATGAACCGCCCGTCCTTGTCCGAGGGGCGCGAGATGTACTGCGAAGGTCCAAGCAGGTTGGACATGGTGTCGGCATAGACGTTGACGAAGGCGCCGGCCAGCGGCTCGCCGTTCTTCTTCAGCACCACGGTTCCGGACAGGCCGGTCCGCCCGTCCATGTCGACATAACTCACCCCTACAGCACTGTCATCCGCAACCTTCGTTCCCGTGCCCGCAACGCAGCCTGCCAGCAACACCAGCCCCAACAACCAGAAGATCCTGCGCATCACCCGCCTCCCGACTGGAAAAAGCTCCTGATATTCTATATCCTTTCAACGACACCCTGAAAGTCTACCGGGCCGGGGGAAAATGTCAAAACGGCCCGGCAACCCAACGCCCCTGGCGACCAGTAAACGGATTTCCATGCCTGTCGACCGCGCCGAAAAACTGCACCGGCTACAGCACCAGTCCTTTGACGTCCTGATCATCGGCGGCGGCATCACCGGCGCCGGCATCGCCCGCGAACTCGCCCTGCGCGGACTGAAGGTGGCCCTGGTCGACAAGGGGGATTTCGCCGGCGGCACCTCGAGCCGTTCGACCAAGCTGATCCACGCAGGCCTGCGCTACCTCGAGGGCGGCCGCCTCGGCCTGGTCCACGAATCTTGCAGGGAGCGCCGCCTGCTGCAGAAGCTGGCCCCGCACCTGGTCCGGCCGCTCCCCTTCCTCATCCCGGGCTACCGGGGTGACCGCCGTCCCTTCTGGATGATCCGGGCCGGTCTGACCCTCTACGACCTGCTCGCCCTAGGGCAGAACGCCCGCCGGCACCAGCTCTGCGCTCCCGGCGAGCTCGCCGAGGCGGAGCCCTGCCTGAAGCAGGAAGGCCTGGTCGGCGCCGCCCGCTACTGGGACTGCCGGATGGACGACGCCCGTCTCTGCCTGGAGAACATCCTGGCGGCGGAAAACCTCGGCGCCGTCTGCCTGAACCATGTCGCGGTCGAGGGGCTGATTCGCCGGGGCAGCCGCATCGGCGCGGCGGCCGTCCGCGACCTGGAATCCGGCCGGCAGACGGAGGTGGCGGCGCGAATGGTCGTCAACGCCGCCGGGCCCTGGCTCGACCGGGTCCGCCGCCTTGCCGGTCTCACCGCCCCAAGCCTGCGGCCGACGCGGGGAACACACATTCTGGTGCCGCGCATCAACCGGCGGGAAGAAGCCTTCTATCTCTCGTCCGGCCGCGACGACCGGCTCTTCTTCGTCATTCCCTGGGGCGAAATGTCGCTGATCGGCACCACCGACGTCGATTTCGACCGCTCCCCCGACTTGGTCAGCCCCGTTCCCGAGGACATCACCTACCTCATCGAGGAGAGCAACCGCCGCCTGCGGGACTGCCGCTTGCGGCAGCAGGATGTCATTGCCGCCTTCGCCGGCCTGCGCCCCCTCGTCCGCGACGGCGACGGGCCGGCCAGCCGGGTTTCGCGCGAATACCGGATTCTGCAGGAAATCGACGGCCTGCTTTCGGTGGCCGGCGGCAAGTACACCACCTATCGTGCCCTGGCCGCCAGGGTCGGCCGCCTGGTCTGCCGACATCTCGGCTGGCACGGCAAAGACGGACTCAGCGCCCGGGTTCCGCTTCCCGGCGGCGCCGTCGGCGACTTTGCCGAGTTCCGGACCCGCTGGACCAGCCGCCTGCAACGGCTCGGACTCGGCCCCGAACAGGCCGCCCCGCTGGTCGACCGCTACGGCGCCCGGGTGACCCGGCTGGAAGAGCTGTTGCTAACCGATACCGGACTGTGCCGGCCGCTCGCCGACGACTCTCCGCTGCTGACCGGCGAAGTCGTCTTCGCTGCCCGCTTCGAGGCGGCACGCACCCCCGGCGACATCCTGCGCCGCCGCACCACCAGAGCCCTCGAACCGGGGCAGGGGCTGGCCGACCTCGAGGCGACATGCCGGCTGCTGGCCGCCGAACTCGGCGTCGGGCCGGACACCGTCGAACAATGGAAAACGGATTACCTGAGCAGGGAAATCTGTTCCCTGCCAACTGACACAGGAGAAACCGACCGATGAAACTTCAGGTACGTTCCACCGATCCGCTGAAACAGAAGACCCCCTGCCTCGTCCTGGCCGTCAGGCAGGGCAGCTTAACCAGCGACCCCCTGAAATCGCTCGACCGGCAGCTGGGCGGGCGGCTGGCCCGCAGCCGCCGGGACGGCGAATTCGACGGCACCGCCGGCCAGACGCTGCTGCTGCACTGCGGCGACGAAATCGCCCCCGACCGGGTTCTGCTGGTCGGTCTGGGCAAACCAGGCCCCACGGACACCGAAACCGCCCGCCGCGCCGCCGGCCGGGCGATCCGGCTGCTGCGGGAGAAAAAGCTCGATCGTTTGGCCGTGCACCTGCCTTCCTTCGATCCGGTCCGCAACCGGCAGGAAATCTGGCAGGCGGTCATCGAAGGGCTGCTGCTCGGCGCCTACAGCTTCGACCGCTACATCGGGGAGAAAAAGGAGCGTCCCAGGCCCATGCGCGAGGCGCTGCTGCTGGCCGGCAGTCGCCGCCATGTGACACCGCTCGGCGAACTGGCCGCCAGGGCCGCGGCCGTCTGCGCCGGCGTCCGCCTGGCCCGCGATCTGGTCAACCTCCCCGGCAACGCCAAGGCACCGGAAGAACTGGCGCGCCAAGCGGAACAGCTCGCCGAAGAAGAAGCCATCGAATGCACCATCTTCGACCGGTGCCGGCTGGAAAAGGAAGGTTTCGGCGCCCTGCTCGGCGTCGCCCAGGGCAGCAGCCGCGAACCGCGGCTGATCACCCTCGAATACCGCGGCGCCGACAGCGGGCAGAAGCCGATCGCCCTGGTCGGCAAGGGCGTGGTCTTCGACGCCGGCGGCATCAGCCTCAAGCCTGCGGAAAAGATGGACGAGATGAAGATGGATATGGCCGGTGCCGCCGCCGTGCTCGGCACCCTGCGCGCCGCGGCGCGCCTGCGGCTGCCGATCAACCTGGTCGGGATCGTGCCGGCGGTGGAAAACCTTCCATCCGGTACCGCCTACCGACCCGGCGACATCCTCACCTCGCTGTCCGGCAAGACCATCGAGGTTCTCAACACCGATGCCGAGGGCCGGCTGATCCTGGCCGACGCCCTCACCTGGGCAGGCCGATTCGAACCGGAAGCCATCATCGACCTGGCCACCCTCACCGGTGCCTGCATCATCGCCCTGGGTCACCACGCCAGCGCCGTTCTCGGCAACAACCAGGGGCTGGTACGCCAGCTGCTGGCGGCGGGAGAGCGGAGCGGCGAACGGCTCTGGCAACTGCCACTGTGGGACGACTACGGCCAGCAGCTGAAGAGCAAGGTCGCCGACCTGAAGAACATCGGCGGCCGGGCCGCCGGCACCATCACCGCCGCCGCCTTTCTCAAGGCTTTCGTCGGCAAAAACCGCTGGGCGCACATCGATATCGCCGGCACCGCCTGGAAAGACCAGGAAGAAGACTACCGTTCCTTCGGCGGCTCCGGCGTCGGCGTCAGGCTGCTGATCGACTTCCTCAGCCGCCGCTAGCGGGCAAAATCGGCGACGCCCTCCTTGACTCCACAATATATTGTGGTATGAGAAAACCTAAACCACAAGGAGGTGCGTTTGCTACGTTACTGCGGCTGGTGCGGCAAATTCATGGGAGCCAACCGGGCCAGGGGGCACCAGATCGGCCCCGATCTCTGCGCCATCGACACCACATCGATCTGCCCGTCGTGCCTCGCGTCCATGGTCGGGGACCAGCAAAGGCAGAGGAAAGAAGAAAGGACCCGGCCGAACTGAAAAAAGAGGGATCCTGCCGAGTGCAGGGTCCCTCCTTTTTTCAGTTCAATGTGTCCTTCTTAACGAAATCTTCTTGATTGTCTCGTCGCAGCGGCTATAGTTTCTGATTGATATCATCTTGGGCCTGCCGGCCGAATGCTCCAAAACGCCAGGAGGACATGCATCATGACCATGCGAGGGACCGTGAAATGGTTCAACAATGCCAAGGGTTTCGGTTTCATCGAACAGGAGGGGGGACCGGACATCTTCGTTCACTTCTCCGCCATCCGGATGGAGGGCTACCGCACCCTCAACGAGGGTGACCTGGTGCAGTTCGAGATGGTGGAAGGCCCCAAGGGCCTGCAGGCCCAGAACGTCACCCTCTGCTGATATTCACCTGCCGGTCCTTTGGCCCGGTCGGCCGACCGGGCTAACTCCAGCGCCATTCGGGGTTTTCATTGACACGCAACTGACAGGTTGCTAGATTGGGAGTTTGCCGCGAAGGTGCTCAAAACCGGGCGCCAGGCATCCGTTTTGCCGATGAAAGTTCTCATTTCAGACACCTTTTCCCCCGAAGGCCTGCGACTTTTCGAAGAAGCCGAAGAGATCGAACTCGTCTACCAGCCAGGGATAACCGCCGACGAGCTGCTGACGGCCATCGCCGATGTCGACGCGCTGGTGGTCCGTGGAGGTACCCAGGTCGGCGCCGACCTGCTCGATCGCGCAGAACGGCTGCGGGTCATCGCCCGCGCCGGCATCGGGGTCGATAACATCAACCTGAAGGCGGCGAATCGCAAGGGGGTGGTGGTCATGAACACCCCCTTCGGCAGCACCACGACCACCGCCGAGCACACCCTGGCCATGCTCTTCTCCCTGGCCCGCAACATTCCGCAAGCCCACGGCTCGACCATCGCCGGCGGTTGGGCGAAGGACGATTTTCTCGGCGTCGAACTCGCCGGCAAGACCCTCGGTGTGGTCGGCGCCGGCAAGATAGGCCGACTGGTGGTCGAACGGGCACGGGCAATGGCGATGAAGGTCCTGGTCCACGATCCCTACCTTTCGTCCGAGATGATCCGGCAGATGGGGGCCGAGCCGGTCGAACTGGATGCGTTGCTGGAATCGTCCGATTTCATCACCCTGCACATCCCCCTCAACGCCGAGACCGAGTTCCTGCTCAACCGCAAGACTCTCGCCCGCTGCAAACCGGGATGCCGCATCGTCAACTGCGCCACCGGCGGTCTCATCGACGAACAGGCCCTGGCCGAAGCCATCGCCGGCGGCCAGATCGCCGGCGCGGCCCTCGACGTCTTCGCCCAGGAACCGCCGGCCGCCGACAATCCGCTGCTGAAACTGCCCCAGGTGATCTGCACGCCCCACCTGCGGGCGTCGACTCTCGATGCCCAGGTCAACGTCACCGTACAGGCGGCGCGGCAGGTCATCGCATTTCTGCGCCACGGCGAGGTGAGCAACGCCCTCAACGTACCCTCGGTCAGCGCTGAACTGCTCGCCGTTATCCGTCCCTACGTACGGCTCGGCGAAAAGCTCGGCCTGCTGCTGGCCCAACTGAGCGAAGGCGCCATCCGCAGCCTGCGCATCGACTATGCCGGCGACATCACCGAACACCCCATGGCGCCCATGACCTGCGCCGTTCTCAACGGCCTGCTCTACCCAGCTGTCGGGTCGATGATCAACTACGTCAACGCCCCGCACCTGGCCCGCGAACGGGGCATCGAAATCACCGAGTCAAAAAGCTCCCGCGCCGAAGGCTATACTGCTCTCATGCGCATCACCGTCGAGGCGGACGGCGGCCGGCACTCGGTCTGCGGTGCCTTTTTCGGCGGTCAGGGACGCATCGTCGCCATCGACGACTATCCGGTCGAAACCACGCCCGACGGTCCGCTGCTGATTCTCTACAACAGGGACGAGCCGGGGGTTGTCGGCTTTATCGGCCAGCTGCTCGGCGACGCCAGAGTCAACATCGCCAGCATGAACCTGGCCCGCGGCGAGAACGAAGCCTTGTCCATCATCAGGATCGACAGCCCGGTGTCCGAACAGCTGCTGGCGCGGATCGGCGAACACCCGGCCATCCGCGCAGTGACCCAGGCCATACTCTGAACGAGGTCCGAAAGCCTTCATGACTGAACTGCATTCGTCCACCGACATTGTACTGCCCAAAGGGGTCAAGGATTTTCTTCCGGCCCGCGCCGCCCGCATCGACTACCTGCGCCGCACCCTGCTCGACCTGTTTCACCGATGGGGATTCCGCCTGGTGCTGCCGGCCGGCCTGGAAAATCTCGACGTGCTGGAACGCGGACTCGGGCCCGACCTGCGACAGACCGCCGTCCGCTTCGACGACCGGCAGAGCGGCCGGCTGGTCGCCGTGCCGCCGGACATCACGCCGCAGATCGCCCGCATCGCCGCCACCCGCATGCATGAGCTGCCGCTGCCGTTGCGTCTCTGCTACAGCGGCCGGGTTCTGCGGCACGCCGAACAGCAGATGGGCAAGGACCGGGAGATCTACCAGGCCGGCGTCGAGCTGGTCGGCCTGCATCAGGCCGAAGCCGATGCCGAAATGATCGCCATGACAGTGGAGGCCCTCGAAACCCTCGGCGCCCGGGAATTCACCATCGATGTCGGGCAGGTCGAATTTGTCCGCGGCATCATGAACGACCTCGACCTCGAGCAGGACCAGCTCGCCCGGCTCAGGGACCACATCCGTCGCAAGGATGCTCCCGGCCTGCGCGACCTGCTCGAGGAACTGCCGCTGCCCGACCGGCGCAAGGAAGAGCTGTTGGCCCTGCCGCGCCTTTTCGGCGGTCGGGACGTGCTCGAAAAGGCGGCCGCGGTCGTCGAATCGACCGCGGCCCGCCAGGCTCTCGACAACCTGTATGAGGTTCTCGCCACCCTGGAAACCTACCGGGTCGATTCCTGGGTGCTGTTCGACCTCGGCGAGATCAGGGGATTGGACTACCACACCGGCATCACCTTCCAGGCCTTTCTGCCGGGCATCGGCCACGCCGTGTGCAGCGGCGGACGCTACGACAACCTGACCGCCCGTTACGGCCGCCGACTGCCGGCTACCGGCTTCACCTTCAACCTGCTGAACCTCTTCTTCGCCTTGGAGAAGGAACTGAGCGCGCCGGCCCTGCAGCGCACCGATTTTCTGCTTTTCCAGCAGGGCAGAGACAAACAGAAGGCACAGAAAATCGCCGCCCAGCTGCGCCGCCAAGGCTTTTCCGCCGCTCGCGACAGCTATCCGCGCTCGCTGCCGGAAAGCCTGGACTACGCGAAGAAGATGGACTACCGCTACGTCATGGTCATCGAGGAACAATCCGACCAGGTCGAACTGATTCGGGTCGACGACGAGCAGAAAACGAGCATCAGCGTCGCCGACATCGAAACCGGAAAGATCGGCCTGGCCATCCAGAGGAGCTGAAAGACATGCCGAACATCGTGATCGTCGGCGCCCAGTGGGGCGACGAGGGCAAGGGAAAAATCGTCGACATCTATACCGAGTACGCGGATGACGTCATCCGTTTCCAGGGCGGCAACAACGCCGGGCATACCCTGGTGGTGGGAGAGGAGAAGACCATCCTGCACCTGATCCCGTCCGGCATCCTGCATCCGGGCAAGCGCTGCGTCATCGGCAACGGGGTGGTGCTCGATCCGCGGGTCTTCATCAAGGAGATCGACGGACTCAAGGCCAAGGGTTACCTGCATGATGACAGCCAGCTGGTGATCGACGGCAACGTTCACATCATCATGCCTTGGCACACCGCCATCGATCTCGCCCGCGAAGAAGCGCGCGGCGACCGCAAGATCGGTACCACAGGCCGCGGCATCGGGCCGGCCTACGAAGACAAGGTCGGCCGGCGCGGCATCCGCCTCAACGACCTGGTCAGGCCGGACGTCTTTGCCCGCAAGGTGGACGAGGTGCTGCCGGAGAAGAACTTTCTGCTCGAAAAATTCTTCGGCAAGGCCCCTCTCGACCGGCAGGCAATCATCGACGAATACGGCAAATACGCCGAAATCCTGGGGCGCTACCAGGGCTGCGCCTCCACCCTGCTCGACCGCGAGATCAGGGCCGGCCGCAACCTGCTGTTCGAAGGCGCCCAGGGCGCGCTGCTCGACATCGACCACGGCACCTACCCCTTCGTCACCTCATCGTCCACCGTCGCCGGCGGCGCCTGTATCGGCACCGGCATCGGCCCGCGCCACATCGACCAGGTCATCGGCATCTCCAAGGCCTACGTCACTCGCGTCGGCAGCGGCCCCTTTCCGACCGAGCTGGAAGACGAAACCGGCGACGCCCTGCGCAAGGCCGGCCAGGAATTCGGCTCCACCACCGGCCGGCCGCGCCGCTGCGGCTGGTTCGACGCCGTCGCCCTGCGGGAAGCGGTTCGCACCAGTGGCCTGACCGGATTGGCCATCACCAAGCTCGACGTGCTGAACGCAATGGAAACCATCAAGATCTGCACCGGCTACTCCTGGCAGGGAGAACTGCTGGAGGACTTTCCGCGCGACTTCGAAATCCTGCGCGAGTGCAAGCCGGTCTACGAGCAGATGGACGGCTGGTGCAGCGACATCTCCTCCGCCCGAAGCCTGGACGAGCTGCCGGCGGCGGCCCGGGCCTACCTCGACCGCCTGGCGGAGGTGACCGGCTGCCCGCTGGTGCTGGTTTCGGTCGGTCCGCGCCGCGACCAGACCATTCAGATCAGTAATCCGTTCGCCTGACGGCGAAGCGGCAAGTTGTCCGCGTAGACTGCTAAAATCACTAGGCTTTTCCGACCCCGAGCGCAGAAAATGAAAAGCCTGTTTCATGACAGATTTTTTTGCAAAAAAAGGGTTGACTTGCTGGGGGCATTCCAGTATAAAGTCATCCTCGTTGCGTGAGCCGCTAGCTCAGTTGGTAGAGCATCTGACTTTTAATCAGATGGTCGTAGGTTCGATCCCTACGCGGCTCACCACTTTCAACAGCAACGTATTCGCGGGGACATTTCCCGCTGGGTACTTGAGTTACAAGTCCCCATCGTCTAGCCTGGCCCAGGACACCGGCCTTTCACGCCGGCGACGGGGGTTCGAATCCCCCTGGGGACGCCAAAAAAAGGCAAAAGGCCCTTTCGCGCAAGCGGAAGGGCCTTTTGCCTTTTCGCCGGGAGGGATTCGAAACGGAGCGAGCGCAGGCGACAAACAGCGGCTGTTGATGTTTCTCCCCGTTGTTGGCAGAATGCCCCAAGCGGCCCGTCGGCCGGACCGGTGTCCGGCGCGACGGGCCTTAACCCCATGCCGTCGATACGGAGAGATCCCATGGACAGAGAACAGCTCGAAGAAGGCAGCGAACTGCGAGTCGATTTCGACAAGCGAGGCGGACTGGTGCCGGCCGTGGTCCAGGACGCGACGGACGGACGGGTGCTGATGCTCGCCTACGTCAACCGGGAGGCGCTGGAAGCCAGCCTGCAAAAAGGGATGGCCACCTTCTGGTCGACCTCGCGCAACGCGCTCTGGACCAAGGGGGAAACCTCCGGAGACTTTCTGAAAATCGTCGACATCCTGGTCGATTGCGACCAGGACGCCCTCGTCTACCGGGTCGAGCCCCAGGGTGGCGCCTGCCACACGAAAGATCCGGCCAGCGGCAAAAGCCGCAAGACCTGCTTCTACCGCAGGATCGACCGCCAGGACCACACCCTGGTCCCGGTCTGACCGAAAAGCCGCAGGGCCCGGCCGGCTTGTGGGCCGGCACCTGCAACACCGCCCTCAGCTGCGTATCGCCAGCCACCAGGCCAGCGCCATGATTCCGGCCGCCGCCAGCGCCAGCAGGCGGTTCAGCCAGGGGCCGGGCCGACCGTGGCGCTCATGTCCCCAGGCAGCGACGACACCGAAAACCAGTCCGGTCAGCAGACCGAAAAGGTGCGCACCGAGATCGGTCCGCCCGTCGCCGGCACCCAGCATGGCGAGCAACCCCAGGGCCGCCGCCAGCGGCAGGGCCCACCGGCGCCACAGGGGCCGGCGGTAGCGGACAAGGTTGAGCCCGGCAATGAGACCGACGGCGGCAAAGACCGCTGTCGACGCTCCCACGGCATCGTGCGCGGGCGCCTGCAGCAGGGCATTGAGCCAGTTGCCGCCCATGCCGGCCAGCAGTACCAGCAGCCAGGCCGGCCCTGACCCGAGCTCGCGCGCCAGCCAGCCGACAGTCAGGATGCCGAAAACGACATTCCCCGCCAGATGCAGACCGCCTGTGTGCAGAGTCAGGGCCGTCGCCGTGCGCCACCATTGGCCATCCAGAATGAGACCGGCCCGGGCGCTGCCGGCGATCTGCCAGTTGACTCTGGGCAGCCAGTCCCGGGCCGCCGGCAGCTCGATCAGAAAGGAGAAGGCGCACAGCAGACCGAAGACCGCCAGGGTGGCAAGCTGGTTTTCCGGCAGCGGACGGGATTCCGGCAACGGCGGCGGCCAGTCCCTGTTCTCCAGCCGGTACAGCTCCAGTTGCCTGCGAGCCTCGATGAAAAGGGATTCCGGAACCAGCAGCAGCCGGCCGCCGCCAACCTTGCGTTGCCGGTAGGGGATGCCGCGTGAGGCCAGTACCAGCGACCAGACCCGACTCTCGGCCCGGGAGAGAGGAAGCCAGTCCCCACCGGTGCCGAGCGGATCATTGACCGGCCGCCATCCCGGCGGCGGCAGATATCCTTCGCCGTTCGCAGCTCTCCGACCTCCTGCAACAGTCGCGTTGCAACCATCCGATTCAGCCATCACCAGCCAGAGATAAAAAAAGAAAGGTTCATGGTTGCCGGCTCACCGTCGGCTGATATAAGTGCAAAACAGGGTCAAGGACAGGAGGTGTCCCCGCCATGATGATACGCGTCAGATACCCTGACGGTGAAACCCGCATGGTGCGGCCGCCGCTGCTCGACCACCTCATCCGCACCCGCAAAATCGTCGAATTCCAGCGCGAGGACGGCTGGGCATCGATCCGGTACGTACCGGACACGGCACCTGCCAGGGCCACGAACGACGGCAGGCCTCCCTGCTCTGAACCGAACGAAACACTCGGCAAGACCACCGGGAAAACAACCTCCCGCCATCGCCGTTTTCAGATAACGAAAACCGGACGGGGGACGTGTGTCCGGTACGCCCCCTCGTCTTCGCATTCTCCCTACCAGTTCTCGCCCAGCAGTTCGAAATAGGCCTTCGGATGCAGGCACGCCGGGCAGGCTTCGGGCGCGTTTTTGCCGCTATGCAGGTAGCCGCAATTGCGGCAACGCCAGACCACTTCGGTCTCGCGGCTGAAAACCCGGCCGGCCTCGAGATTGGCAAGCAGATCGTTGTAACGTTTTTCATGCTGCTTCTCGGCCACCGAGATGGCGCGCCAGGCGGCAGCGATTTCCGGAAACCCCTCCTTCTGCGCGATCTCGGCAAAGCCCGGATAGAGAACGCTGTGTTCCTCGTGCTCACCGGCGGCGGCCGCCTTCAGGTTTTCGGCGGTGGTGCCGATTCTGCCGGCCGGATAGGTGGCGGTGATTTCCAGGTCGCCCCCTTCGAGAAACTTGAAGAAGCGCTTGGCGTGTTCCTTCTCCTGGTTGGCGGTTTCCTCGAAAATGTCGGCGATCTGGACATAGCCTTCCTTTTTCGCCACCGAAGCGAAATATGTGTATCGGGTACGGGCCTGGCTCTCGCCGGCAAAGGCTTTCAGCAGGTTCTTTTCGGTTTCGGTTCCCTTGATGCTCATTCTCGTCACTCCTTCCGGTTGGCAACTCACGGCAGCGCTGCAGCCGCGGCAAGGCCCTATCCTCCGCCATCAAGCATCCCCGCTCCGGAGCGTTTCGTCAAGCGCGGTCGAGAAAACCGGCCACGGCAATGAAACGGTCTGCTATGATGACCAGGTATGCGCGCGCTGTGCCTCCTGTTTTTGCTCTTTCTCGCTGTTGCCGGCTGTGACCGACAGCCGGCCATCGGTCCGCTGACTGCCGGCGACCGGATTCTCGCCTTCGGCGACAGCCTCACCCACGGTACCGGCGCCTCGCCGGAACAGAGCTATCCGGCCGTGCTGGAACAGCTGCTGGGAAACGAGGTGATCAACGCCGGCATTCCGGGGGAGACCACCGCCGAAGGCCTGAAGCGGCTGCCGCGGCTGCTCGACAGGATTCGTCCCCGGCTGGTCGTTCTCATCCACGGCGGCAACGACTTTCTGCGCCGACTCGATCCGCAGGAAACCAGGGCCAACCTGCAGGCGATGATCGACCTCTGCCGTGAGCGGGGCGCGGATGTCGTGCTGATGGGCGTTCCCCGCCCCGGGCTATTTCTGTCGGCGGCGCCGTTGTACGAAGAGCTGGCTAAGCACAATCACCTCCCCCTGCTGGAAGATACGCTGAGCGGCATCCTGGCCGATCGCAGCCTGAAAAGCGACGCCATCCATCCCAACGCCACAGGCTACAGGCTGCTGGCCAGGAAACTGGCCGAACGGATCAGGGGCGCCCGAAACTGAATGTCCGGATACGAAACATCGATCCTTTGACCGACCCTCCCGATCTGCTATGCTGGCCGGCCAGGGAGGCGTATTCATGGCAAAGACTGCACCACTGGTCGAAATCTTTTCCGACGGCGCCTGCAGCGGCAATCCCGGCCCGGGAGGCTGGGGAACCCTGCTGCGCTGCGGCGACCATATCCGCGAACTGTCCGGCTTTGAGCCGGAAACCACCAACAACCGCATGGAGCTGACTGCGGCCATCGCCGGCCTCGAGGCCCTGAAGCGCCCCTGCCGGGTACGGCTGACCACCGATTCGCAATACCTGAAAAAGGGGATGACCGAATGGTTGCCGGGCTGGATTCGGCGCGGCTGGAAGAATGCCCAGAAAAAACCGGTCGCCAACCGCGATCTCTGGGAAAGGCTGCTCGAGCTGGAAAAGATTCACCAGATCGAATGGTGCTGGGTCAGGGGGCACGCCGGCCATCCGGAAAACGAGCGCTGCGACGAACTGGCCCGCGAGGCCATCGCCAACCGGCGCGGAATCCGCTGACCGGCGTCCCCGCCCTCAATCGCTAAGAAACCATCCTATCAATCCGCCGACCCACGAACTGGCATCGCCGGAGCCGGTGTTGCGCCCCACCACCGAGGCGATCCGGTCGGCCAGCCGCGAAAAGGGCAGGCTTTGCAGGTAGACCCGGCCGGGCCTCGTCAAGCGCGCCAGAAACAGGCCTTCGCCGCCGAACAGGGCGGTGCCTGCCTCGACTCCGGCTTCACGTCGGTCTTGCCGGTGTCGAAATGGACACCATAGATCGAGGCGTGGCCGCTGCGCTCGATGTCGTTCAACAGGGCCCTGGCGTCCACCTTGACCAGACCCGTCTCCATCGGCCTGGCCTCGACGACCACGAGTTGGCTTCTGGCATTGTGCTGATCGGATCCGACGACATAGACATCTCCATCCGGTGGGAAAGCCTGCCAGCATGCAGACGGTGGTACCGGCACTCGAAAAATGGCCTCCAATCGCGTGCCTTGCCCTGTCTTCGAGCACTAAAGACATTTCTTCAGGGTGCAAGTCAACAAACCGGTCATGCTTCATGAGTGGCAATGTCAACAACTCATCCTGTCCGCTCCCGTACCGTTTTCCCTGTGCCGTCGACGTTCGCCCGGCGCCGGCACTCTTGCGCCTGCCGAACAGTATGCTATCCTGAGACACGCATGATATGGACTCCCGCCTCCCCGCCGGCGGGTCTTTTCAACGACTTGAAGTTTACTGTTCCGGTCAGCTTTATGCCTCTGACAGCCGCTGCCACAGCCGCCGCCAACGGCCAGCCGCCGACCTCCGACCTGGCGGCCCTGGCCATCTACGCCGGCATTGCGGTGGCGATGATCGGGCTGCTGATGGGGCTCTCCTGGCTGCTCGGCCACAAGAGCCGCGGCGGCGTCAAGGAAGATCCCTACGAATCGGGCATGGCTCCGACCGGACAGGCCCGGCTGCGCGAGCCGGTTCCCTTCTATCTGGTGGCCATCTTCTTCATCGTCTTCGACGTCGAGGCGATCTTCATCGTCTCCTGGGCCGTGGCCTGGGACCGGCTCGGCTGGGCCGGCTACCTGCAGATCGGCTTCTTCATTCTCGTCCTGCTGCTCGGCCTGATCTACCTGTGGAAGATGGGCGGCCTCGACTGGGGTCCGCGGGCCTGGTACCGGCAGCGCCACGACAAGAGGAACACATGAGCGAAGAGATTCCCGACAATGTGATCCTCACCACCCTCGACGACGCCATCAACTGGGCCCGCAGCAATTCGATCTGGCCGATGTTCTTCGGCCTGTCCTGCTGCTTCGTCGAGATGACCACCAGCCTGACGCCGCGTTTCGACCTGGCCCGCTTCGGCGCCGAGGTGCTGCGCGGCACGCCGCGCGAGGCCGACCTGATGGTCATCTCCGGCACCCCGTTCAAGAAGATGGGGCCGACCATCCTGCGCCTCTACGAACAGATGGCGAACCCGAAATGGGTGATCGCCATGGGCAGCTGCGCCAACTCGGGCGGCATGTACGACACCTACAGCGTCATTCAGGGCGTGCACCAGATCCTGCCGGTCGACGTCTATGTTCCCGGCTGTCCACCGCGCCCCGAGGCCTTCATCCAGGGGATCATGCTGCTGCAGGAGAAGATCCGCCAGGGCGAGCGACCAGCCCGCAAGGTACTGGGCCTGGCCGGCGGCAGCGAAGGAACCGAAGGCCCGCTTCTGGTCGACGGCCGGAGCAAGAGCCGCGACCCGCGAGGTCCCGGCTACGGCAATGCGCCGCTGCGCGGCAGCCAGCTGCAGCCCCCGCATTTCCGCGACAGCCAGGCCGACCGGATGTGGATGCCGCCGCTGCCCCGCCTTGCCTTTCATGCCTCGGTCCACAACCTGCGCCGGGCGATCAGGGAGCGGTTCGGCGACACGGTGCGCGAAGAAGACGCCCGCGACATGCCGACCCTGGTCACCGCCCCGGAAAACCTGGTCGCGCTGATGCGCTTTCTCAAGGAGGAAGCCCCGGTCCGCTACCGCCGGCTCGAAGACCTGACGGCGGTCGACGAAAGCGCCCGCAGGCAACCAACCGGCCATCGCTTCACCCTCACCGCCCATCTGCTCAGTTTCGACGAGCCCGGCTACCTGCGCGTCAAGACGCCCCTGGAGGGCGGCTGGCCGGAAGCCCCCAGCCTGACCTCCGTCTGGCCCAGCGCCAACTGGTACGAGCGGGAAATCTTCGACATGTTCGGCATCCGCTTCGCCGGCCACCCGGATCTGCGGCGCATCCTGATGCCGGACGGCTGGCAGGGGCATCCCCTGCGCAAGGAGCATCCCTACCGCGCCACCGAAATGCCGCCCTACACCCGGGAGACGGCGAGCCGGATGGAGCCGCGCGAGGGCGGCGATTTCTTCCGCGGCAAGCCCATCGCCGAACAGTTCGAGGCGATGATCCTCAACATCGGTCCGCACCACCCGGGAACCCACGGCATACTGCGGCTGATCGCCCTGCTCGACGGCGAAGAGATCGAAGATCTCGACATCGATCTCGGCTACCACCACAGGGCGGCGGAAAAGGTCGGCGAACGCCAGCACTGGAGCCAGTTCATCCCCTACACCGACCGCATCGACTACCTCTCCGGGGTACAGAACAATCTCGCCTACCTGCATCCGCTGGAAACCATGCTCGGCGTCGAGGTACCACCGCGCGCCGAAACGGTGCGGGTGATGCTCTGCGAACTGTTCCGCATCGCCAACCACCTGGTCTGGCTCGGCACCTTCGCCCACGACGTCGGCGCCATGACGCCGGTCTTCTACTGCATGGAGTCGCGCGAGAAGATCTTCGACATCGTCGAGATGATCACCGGCGGCCGCATGCACCCGAGCTGGTTCCGCATCGGCGGGCTGCCCCGTGACCTGCCGGACGGCTGGAAGCAGGTGGTGAACAACTTCACCCGCGATTTCGACCGCCGCATCGATGAACTGGACAGACTGCTGACCAACGGCCCGATCTTCCGCCGGCGGACCGAAGGCATCGGCCCGGTCAGCCTCGACGAGGCCCTCGACTGGGGGATGAGCGGCCCCAACCTGCGCGCCTGCGGCTTCGCGTGGGACCTGCGCCGCAAGATGCCCTATTCCGGCTACCAGCACTACGACTTCGACATCGTCACCGCCGAAGGGGGCGACTGCTTCGCCCGCTACCTGGTGCGGCTGAAGGAGATGCGCGAAAGCCTGAAGATCGTCCGCCAGGCAGCGGAAAGGATGCCCGGCGGCCGCTGGATGACCGACGACTACCGCTACGCCTATCCGCAGCGGCAGGACGGCCTGCACGACATCGAAAGCCTGATCCATCATTTCTGCAACGTCACCCGCGGCCCGAGCGTGCCGCGCGGCGAGGTCTACCGGGCCATCGAGTCGAGCAAGGGCGAATGCGGCTACTATCTGGTTTCCGACGGCCACACCGTCCCCTACCGGCTGCGCATTCGCACCCCGAGCTTCGCCCACATACAGATGATGCCGATGATGAGTCGCGGCTGGCTGGTGGCGGACATGATCACGATCCTCGGCTCGATCGACTTCGTGCTGGCGGATCTGGACAGGTAAACACCAAGGCTCCAAGGAGGAGAGTTCGCAGAGAAAAACCTGGTGAAGACATAAGCCACCAGATCATTTGTTTTTCTCTCCACCTCTGCCCCTCTCCGGCCCTGCGTTAAAAATGCCTTTATCCTCTTGGCGTCTTGGCGGCGAATTTAAAACGTATGAATAAACTGCTCTCACAATCCGAACTTGACACCTTCCGCGCCAAAGCGGCCGCCAGTGCTCACCCGCGGGAGCTGATCGTCGATCTGCTGCGCGCCATCCAGGACCATCACGGCTGGGTGCCGGACGAAGGGATCGAGCTGGCAGCGGAGATTCTCGGCCTGTCGCCGTTGCAGATCGAGGAGATCGCCACCTTCTATGACAAGATCTTCCGCCAGCCGGTGGGACGCAAAGTGATCCATGTCTGCGATTCGATCTGCTGCTGGGCCACCGGCAGTGAAGAGGTGGCCGGCTATCTGCGACGCAAACTGGGCATCGATTTCGGCGAAACCACCGCCGACGGTGCCTTCACCCTGCTGCCGACCTGCTGCCTCGGCGCCTGCGGCGACGCCCCGGCGATGATGATTGGCCTGACCCTGTACGGCAGGCTGACACCGGAGAAGATCGACGCGGCACTGGAGAAGGAAAAAAGCAGAAGTCAGGAGTCAGGAGTCGGGAGTCAGGGGAAAACCTCCTGAATTCTGACTCCTGACTCCCCAAGGTTTCTTATATGACCGACTACCCGCAAATCCTGTTCAAGAACCGCCGTCCCGACGAAACCGTCTTCATCGACGACTTTCGCAAGACCGGCGGCTATTCAGGCCTGGAAAAAGCCATCCGTGAGATGACTCCGCAGGAAGTGCGCGAGACGGTCAAGCGGTCGGGGCTGCGCGGCCGGGGCGGGGCCGGGTTTTCCACCGGGCTGAAGTGGTCCTTCTTTCCAGTCGACCAACCGGGCGAGAAATACCTGGTCTGCAACTGCGACGAGATGGAGCCGGGCACCTACAAGGACCGCCAGCTGCTGAGCGCCGATCCGCACCAGCTGATCGAGGGGGTGATTCTCTCCGCCTGGGCTCTGCAGGCGACAGAAGCCTACATCTTCATCCGCTATGCCTACGAACAGGAGGCACGCCATCTGGAGCGGGCCATCGCCGAGGCGCGCGCGGCCGGCTATCTCGGCGAAAACATCCTCGGTTCCGGCTGGGGGCTGCGGATTCACGTCCACCGCAGCGCCGGGCGCTACATTCTCGGCGAGGAGACCGCCCTGCTCAACGGCATCGAGGGCGTGCGCCCCAATCCGCGCCGCAAGCCGCCCTTTCCGGCGGTCCGGGGGCTGTGGGGCAGGCCGACCACCATCAACAACGTCGAAACCCTGGCCAACATCCCGCACATCATCACCGGCGGCGCCGACTGGTTCAAGTGCCTGGCCCGTTCGCCGGAAGGAGCGGGGACCAAGCTGTTCGGACTGTCGGGACATCTCAACCGCACCGAATGCTTCGAGCTGCCGGTAGGCATTTCCCTGCGCGAGGTGATCTTCGAGGTCGGGGGAGGCATCCGCGGCGGCAAGCCGTTCAAGGCCTGCCTGCCCGGCGGCGCCTCGACACCGTACCTGACCGGCGAGCACCTCGACGTGGCGATGGATTTCGACAGTATCGCCGCCGTCGGCAGCCGCTTCGGCACCGCCGGCGTCACCGCCTTCGATGCCGACACCTGCATGGTGGCAGTGACGCTCAACCTGATCCGTTTCTTCGCCCGCGAATCCTGCGGCTGGTGCACACCCTGCCGCGACGGGCTATCCTATGTGCAGTGGCTGCTCGAAGAGCTCGAGGAAGGCCGCGGCGGCAAAGAACAGATCGAACTGCTCGAACATCAGCGCCGCAACATCACCGGCCGCGCCTTCTGCGCCCTCGCCGAAGGCGCCATGGGGCCGCTGGACGGACTGCTGCGGCTGTTCAGGGATGAACTGGAAGACCATGTGAGGAAGGGGCGTTGCCCCTTCCGGGCCTGAGGCGCTTGGCGCCGGGCACAAGATTTTGAAGATTTTGAATTTTGGGTAAGCCGTAAGCGGCACAGCCAGGGGGTTCAGAGGCAAGGCGTCCAAGACATGGATTAAGAGACGTGCACCGTACGTCGAACGAATTCATGCCGCAGGGCAACCCGGCAGATGATCCTCTGGCGTAGCCGCCGGAAAAACGATGCCGACACTGACAATCGACAACCAGACCGTCACCGTTCCCGAGGGCACCAACGTGCTCGAGGCGGCCCAGCGGCTCGGGATCGTCATCCCGCACTTCTGTTACCATGAGGCGCTGGGGGCGGTCGGTTCCTGCCGCCTGTGCGCCATGAAATTCGAGCAGGGTCCGGTCAAGGGCATCGAGATGGCCTGCATGGTCCAGGCCCAGGACGGGATGGTGGTCTCCACCGTCGACGCCGAGGCGCAAGAGCTGCGCGCCGCGGTGATCGAATGGCTGATGCTCAACCATCCGCACGACTGCCCGGTCTGCGACGAGGGGGGCGAGTGCCAGCTGCAGGACATGACCATCGCCGGCGGGCACGGCATCCGTCGCTATCGCGGCAGCAAACGCACCTGGCACAACCAGGATCTCGGCCCCTTCGTCGTCCAGGAGATGAACCGCTGCATCCAATGCTACCGCTGCGTGCGCACCTACCAGGACTACTGCGGCGGCACCGACTTCGGGGTGATGGGCTCGCGCAACCGGGTCTTCTTCGGCCGCTTCCGGGACGGCAGACTCGAATCGCCCTTCTCCGGCAACCTGGTCGATGTCTGCCCGACCGGCGTCTTCACCGACAAGACCTTCCGTTTCCGCAGCCGGATCTGGGACCTGCAGGAGGCGCCGTCG
The DNA here is from genome assembly GCF_008124615.1 of Geothermobacter ehrlichii. Lineage (NCBI taxonomy): Bacteria > Pseudomonadati > Thermodesulfobacteriota > Desulfuromonadia > Desulfuromonadales > Geothermobacteraceae > Geothermobacter > Geothermobacter ehrlichii. The sequence goes on along the minus strand of NZ_VNIB01000003.1, from coordinate 128,577 downwards.
ATCTGCCCCCACTGCTCGCTCGGCTGCGCCGTCGTTCCCGGCGCCCGCTACCGGGAGCTGCAGCGGGTGCGGGCCGGTGTCAACCGCCGGACCAACGGCTTTTTCATCTGCGACCGGGGCCGCTTCGGCTACGGCCACGTCAACCACCCGGACCGGCCCCGCACGCCCCGCCTGCAGGGAGCCGAAACCGGGTGGCCCGAGGCCCTGGCCACGGCCCGGCGCCGGCTGCAGGATATCGCCGAAAAATACGGTCCCCAGGCCATCGCCCTGCTCGGTTCGTCCCGTTCCTCGCTGGAAGCCCTGGCGCAGCTGAAAACCTGGGGCGAAAGGCTGGGCGGCGCCCGTTTCTGCGCCGAACCCGTCCCCCGTCGCGACCGCGCCGCCCGCCGGCTCGCCGCCGGTCTCGGCGACCGGGCGCGCTGCCTGGACGACATCCGCCACAGCGACCTGATCGTGCTGGCCGGCAGCGACCCGCTCAACGAGGCGCCGATGCTGGCCCTGGCCCTGCGGCAGGCGGCCCGCTGCGGCGCCGCCATCCACGTGTTCGATCCGCGGCCGGTCGAGCTTCCCTGCGCCTTCGAGCACCGGCCGATGACGCCGGACGCACTGGTCGAAAGCCTCCAAAACCTGGACGGGGACAATGTTCCGGCCGAGCTGCAGGAACTGTCGCAGGCCCTGCAACAGGCCCGACAACCGATTCTGTGTGGCGGAGCCGATCTGCTCGGGGAAACGGGCGTCGCCACCCTGGCCGAAACAGCCGCGAAGCTGGATGCCGGCCTGTTCGTCACCCTGGCCGGCCCCAACAGCTTCGGCAGCGCCCTGCTGGCCGGAAGCGGCCCGGACGCCGACCAGCTGTGCGAAGAAATCCTCACCGGCCAGATCCGCGCCCTGGTCTGCCTCGAAAACGACCCCCTGCGCGACGGTCCAGCACAGATGGCCCGGGCCATGGGCAAGCTGGAATTCCTGCTGGTACTCGACAACCTGCCGAACCAGGCCGCCCGCCAGGCCGACATCTTTCTGCCGACGGCCGCCCTCTACGAAAGCGCCGGCACGCTGGTGAACAACGAGGGACGCATGCTGGCCTTCGGCTCCGTCTTCGCGCCCGGGCTGCCCATCAGGGAGACGGAACAGGGCTCCCATCCGCCGCGCGAGTTTTGCCCGACCACACCGGGCGGCGCACCGCGTCCCGCCTGGGCGGTGCTGTCGCAGTTGCAGCAGGAGAACCTGTCCCTGAACCAGATCCGGCTGCGCCTGGAGGCTAGGGACAGCCGCTTCGCCGGCCTCAGCCTGCTCGCCGCCGGCGACGAAGGCAAGCGCGTCGGCGGCGCCGGCGTCCAGGCGCCGGCGGCGAGCGACGAATTTCCTGCCACGGCCCCGGCCGCAAGCCTGCCGCTGCTGGTGGTCGACCAGCTCTTCGGCAGCGAGCTTCTCGCCGCCCTCTCGCCGGCGCTCGACCCGGTCAAACCGCAGCCGAAGGTGCTGATGCACCCGGAAACGGCGGCCGGTCTCGGGCTGCAGCAGGGCGACCTGCTGCAGCTGCGCACCGAGCTGGAGCCCTTCAGCCTGCCGCTGGCACTGGAGCCGCGCATGGCGAAAGGGCTGCTGCTCGCCGGCCGGCTGCGCTCGACGCCGCTGGAACTCTTTCCGGCCGGTATTCCCGTCCCCTGCCTGGTGGAGAAAGGAGGGGACGATGCCTGACTGGCTGCTCACCGGCATCCTGATCCTGGCGAAACTCGGCTTCGTCTTCTTCCTGCTGCTGACCGGCGCCGCCTATCTGGTGCTGCTCGAGCGCAAGCTGCTCGGCCGCATGCAGCTGCGCTACGGCCCCAACCGGGTCGGTCCCTTCGGCCTGCTGCAGCCGATGGCCGACGCCGTCAAGCTGATCACCAAGGAGGATTTCATCCCCTCGCAGGCGGACCGGGTCCTGTTCTTCATCGCCCCGGGCATCGCCGCCGTCACCGCCCTGCTCACCTTCGCCGTGGTTCCCTTCGGCCCGCCGATCACCCTGTTCGGCCGCCAGGTGCCGCTGGTGATCTGCGACCTGAACATCGGCGTGCTCTACTTTCTCGGCCTCTCCTCGCTGGCGGTCTACGGCGTCACCCTCGGCGGCTGGGCCAGCAACAGCAAATACGCCCTGCTCGGCAGCATCCGCGCCCTGGCCCAGCTGATCAGCTACGAGCTTTCGATGGGACTGGCCATCGTGCCGGTGGTGCTGATGGCCAGATCCTTCTCCCTGACCGACATCGTCAACGCCCAGGCGACGGTCCCTTTCGCCGTGCTCAACCCGGTCGCCTTCCTGATCTTCCTGATCAGCATCCTGGCCGAGTCGAAGCGCACGCCCTTCGATCTGCCGGAAGCGGAGAACGAAATCGTCGCCGGTTTTCACACTGAATACTCCGGGATGCGCTTCGGCCTCTTCTTCCTCGGCGAGTACATCAACGTCATCATCCTGTCGAGCATGATGACCGTCTTCTTCCTCGGCGGCTGGCACGGCCCGCTGCTGCCCGGCATCGTCTGGTTCTTCATCAAGGTGATGCTGGTCGCCTTCTTCTTCATCTGGACCCGCGGCACCCTGCCGCGCTTCCGCTACGACCAGCTTATGCACTTCGGCTGGAAGGTGCTGGTGCCGGCGGCGCTGGCGAACGTGATGATAACCGGAGCAATATTGCTCCTGTTGGAATAGGCGCCGGGCACTGGGCGCCGGGCGCTGGAAAAACCCGGTGCCTGATGCCCAAAGCCCTGCGCCTGATGCGGTGAACGCAGTGAACCTGTATCAAGACATCAAGGCGATCGTTCAGGCCTACTGGGTCACCCTGCGCAACATGTTGCGCCGGCCGGTGACCATCCAGTACCCGGAACAGAAGCGGGTGCCCTTCGAGCGCTACCGGGCGCGCATCGTGCTCACCCGCGACCCGGACGGCGGCGAACGCTGCGTCGCCTGCTACCTGTGCAGCGCCGCCTGCCCGGTCGACTGCATCTCGATGCAGGCGGCCGAGGACGAAAACGGCCGCCGTTACGCCGCCTGGTTCCGGATCAACTTCACCCGCTGCATCTTCTGCGGCATGTGCACCGAGGCCTGTCCGACCCGGGCGATCCAGATGACCGCCGACTACGAGATCTGCCGGCGCGACTCGCTGAGTCTGGTCTACGAGAAGGAAGACCTGCTCATCGACGGCCCCGGCAAGGAGCCGGACTACAACTTCTACCGCCACGCCGGCATCGGCGTCGTCAGCCCGCGCGGCGGCAACGAGGACGAAAAACCACCGGCGGACGTGAAGAGTCTGCTGCCGTGAAAAACCAGAGGAGTCAGGGGCCCGGAGTCAGGAGTCAGAATCAAGAAGTTTTTCTCCTGGCTCCCGAATCCTGACTCCTCGATACGAGAAACCTTATGACCGCTGCCATTTTCTACATCCTCTCCGCCGCCGCCCTGCTGGCGACGCTGCTGACCATCACCAGGAAGAACCCGGTGCATGCGGTCATCTACCTGGTGCACGCCTTCTTCGCCCTGGCGCTGCTTTTCTACCTGCTCGGGGCGCCGCTGGTGGCGGCCTGGGAGGTGATCATCTACGCCGGTGCCATCATGGTGCTGTTCCTGTTCATCATCATGATGCTGGAGCTAACGCCGGGCGAAGGGGTGAGCGGTCCCGGCTGGCGGCAGTGGCTGCCGGTGATGCTGCTCGGCGGTGTCATCGCCGCCTGCACCGTGCTGCTGGTCGTCACCGACCCGCGCACCGCCGGCAGGCTGCAGGAATTCTACGTCTCGCCCCGGGATTTCGGCTACGCCCTGTTCGAAAAATACGCCCTGGCGGTGGAGGTGGTCTCCTTCCAGCTGCTGTTCGCCGCGGTGGGTGCCTTCTACGTCGGCCGGGGCGAGCGCGCACGGCGGCGGGCGAGGGGGGACGAACGATGATCGTACCACTGGAGCATGTCCTCATCGTCGCCGGCCTGATGTTCTGCCTCGGTCTGGCCTGCGTTCTGACCCGGCGCAGCCTGATCATGATCCTGATCGGCGTCGAAGTGATGATCAACGCCGTCGGCCTGGCCCTGGTCGGGGCCTCGGCCTTCTGGCGGCAGGCCGACGGCCAGCTGGTGGTGGTACTGCTGATGGCCCTGACCTCGGCCGAGGTCTCCATTTCGCTGGCGATGGTCGTCTATCTCAACCGGCGCAAGGGAACCATCGATGCCGATGCCTACGACGGGATGAAGGGATGAATCCGAAACTGCTGTTTCTCATACCCCTGCTCCCCTTGCTGGGAGCGGCCGTCAACATCCTGGTCGGCATGCGCCTGCGCCCGCTCTGGCGCGGCGGCATCGCCGTCGTCTCGGTGGCGCTGAGCTTTGCCCTGGCCTGCCTGGCCTGGCCCCTGTCCGCCGGCGAGGGGACCCGCACCCTGTTGGCGACCTGGCTGGCCAGCGGCGGCCTGCGGGCCGACTTCGGTATCCTCTTCGATCCGCTGGCCGCCTCGATGACCCTGATGGTCACCGGTGTGTCGACCCTGATCCACCTCTACGCCGTCGGCTACATGGAACAGGAGCAGGACACCGCCCGCTTCTTCGCCCTGCTCAACCTCTTCGTCTTTTCCATGCTCTGCATCGTGCTGGCCGACAACCTGCTGCTGCTCTTTCTCGGCTGGGAAGGGGTCGGTTTCTGTTCCTACGGCCTGATCGGCTTCTGGTACGCCCGGCTGGACAACGCCCGCGCCGGGCAGAAGGCCTTCCTGGTGACCCGGGTCGGCGACGTCTTTCTCGCCGTCGCCCTGCTCTGGCTGTTTACCGCCACCGGCCATCTCGGCATTCCGGAAATCAACGCCGCCGCTCCGTCCCTGGCGCCGGCGGCGGTCACCGCCATCGTCCTGCTGCTGCTGGCGGGCGCCAGCGGCAAGAGCGCCCAGCTGCCGCTGATGACCTGGCTGCCCGACGCCATGGCCGGACCGACCCCGGTTTCGGCCCTGATCCACGCCGCCACCATGGTCACCGCCGGCGTCTACCTGCTCTGCCGCCTCTTCCCGCTGGTCTCCCTGTCGCCGACCGGCCTGGCCGCCATCACTCTGGTCGGTGGCCTGACCGCCTTCTACGCCGCCACCTGCGCCGTCGCCCAGCGGGAAATCAAGAAGGTGCTCGCCTATTCGACCATGAGCCAGATCGGCTACATGTTCATCGCCGTCGGCGCCGGCTCGGTCAGCGGCGCCATGTTCCACCTGCTGACCCACGCCTTCTTCAAGGCCCTGCTGTTCATGGGTGCCGGCTGCGTCATTCACCTGTGCGGCGAGGAGAACGACATCCATCGCATGGGCGGGGTGAAAAAGAAAAGTCCCTTCGTCTTCTGGATGTTCCTGGCCGGGGCGCTCTGCCTGGCGGGGATGCCCCTGTCCGGCGGCTTCTTCTCCAAAGACGGCATCCTGCTGGCCTGTTTCAGTCATGACGACGGCATCCACCGGCTGGTCTGGTTGCTCGGCCTGGTCAGCGCCTTTCTGACCAGTTTCTACACCTTCCGCCTGCTCTACCTGGTCTTCGCCGGCGAGGCGCGCCAGCGGACGCACCCGCACCGGCTCTCGCCCCTGATGCGCTGGACCCTGCCGCCGCTGGCCCTGCTCGGCCTGTTCGGCGGGCTGCTCAACCTGCCGCCGGCCTGGGGCGGCAATGAAATGCTGAAGCACCTGCTCGCGGTGGCGAACGAATGGACCGCCGACGTTCCCCACGGCACCGAATACGCACTGGCGGTGATGGCGGCCGGCCTCTTCCTGCTCGGCCTGCTGGCCGCCTGGGGACGCTACCGGAGCTATCCCGGCGACCAGCCGAACGGAATCAAGCGCTTTCTGCTCGCCGGCTGGCAGGCCGATACCGGCATCGAATGGACGCTGCTCAAACCCTTCCGTGCCCTGGCGATCTTCTTCGGACTCGGTCTCGACCAGACGGTGATCGAGGGCGGGCTGCGCCTGCTGGCCGACGGAGCGCACCGGCAGGGCGAGCTGCTGCGCCGCTCGGTCACCGGCCGGGTGACCACATACGTTCACGGCTTCGCCTGGGGCCTGCTGGCCCTGCTGCTCTGGTTTTTGCTGGAAACAGTCAGATGAAAGGCCTTGGAGATTCAGGAGCCAGAAGCCAAAAGTCAGGAGAAAAACGCCTGAACTCGGGGCAGGACAAACAGATTGACCTCATGAACTGCAAACGTTGGCGATCGGGAATGCAATGACAACCTTCCCTGTTCTGACAACCCTGTTGCTGCTTCCCCTGCTGGGAACGGCTCTCTGCCTGCTTTTTCGCCGGCAGGCCGACCTGTGCCGGGAGATTGCCCTGGCCGTCACCCTGGTGATTCTCGGCTTCAGCATCTGGTGCTTCACCTTTCCGGCAGCGGCCGACGGCTGGATCCTGAGCGAGAGCTACCGCTGGATTCCGCGTCTCGGCGCCCGCCTGACCCTGGAGATGGACGGCCTGTCGCTGCTGCTGGTGGCCCTGACCGCCTTTCTGCAGGTGATCGCCGTGCTCATCTCCTGGCATCAGAAGAAGCATCCGGCCTTCTTCTACGCCCTGCTGCTGCTGATGGAATGTGGCATTCTCGGCGTCTTTCTCGCCACCGACCTGCTCCTTTTCTACCTGTTCTGGGAGATGATGCTGATCCCCATGTTCTTCCTGATCGGCATCTGGGGGCACGGCCGCCGGGTCTACGCCGCCGTCAAGTTCTTTCTCTTCACCCTGGCCGGCTCGCTGCTGATGCTGCTGGCAATCATCGGCCTCTACCTGCTGCACGGCCGGCAAACCGGCGACTACAGCTTCGCCCTCGAGGCGCTGAAAGCCACCGACTGCGGCGGTCTGGAGCCCTGGCTCTACGCCGGCTTCATGCTCGGCTTCCTCATCAAGGTGCCGGTCATCCCCTTCCACACCTGGCTGCCCGACGCCCACACCGTCGCCCCGGCCGCCGGCTCCCTCGACCTGGCCGGGCTGCTGCTGAAGACCGGCGTTTTCGGCATTCTGCGCTTCGCCTTCCCGCTCTTTCCGGCAGCGGCCGCCGCCAGCCTGCCGCTGCTGGCGACCCTGGCCCTGGTCGGGCTCTTCTACGGCGCCTGGTGCGCCTACGTCCAGAACGACGTCAAGCGGCTGATCGCCTATTCGTCCGTATCCCATCTCGGCGTCACCATGCTCGGCCTGGCGTCGGCCAACGTACCGGCAATGGAGGGGGCGATTCTGCTGATGCTCTGCCACGGCGTCACCACCGGCGCCCTCTTTGCCCTGGTCTCCATGCTGCGCCGACGCACCGGCACCCGCGACCTCGACCGCCTGGGCGGCCTGTGGAAGGAGGCACCGGTCTTCTCCTGCTTCTTCCTCTTCTTCGCCCTGGCCTCACTCGGACTGCCGGGACTGGCCAATTTCAGCGGCGAGTTCCTGGTCTTTGTCGGCGCTTTCAGAACCGTCCCCCTCTGGGGAGCGTTGGCAGTGGCCGGGGTGGTCTTCGCCGCCGCCTACACGCTGCGCATGGTGCAGGGTTCGCTCTGGGGTGAACGCCCGACCAGGGGGCGCCCCTGGCCCGACCTGACGGCGCTCGAGGTCATCGCCTTGGCGCCGCTGGTGCTCTTCACCCTCTGGCTGGGACTCTATCCCGAAACCTTCCTGGCGCCGCTGCACCAGCCGGTCCGGCTGCTGCTGGAACAGGCGGCGCCCCTTGTGGCCGTCAACGGAGGGATGCCATGAGCGGCGCCGAACTGCTGGCCCTGCTGCCCGTTCTCATCCTCGCCCTGGGCGCCACCGGCCTGCTGATGGTCGGCGCCTGGTGGCCGCGCCGGCAGCCGCTGCTGCTGAGCGGCGTCGTTCTCGCCCTGCTGGCCGCCCTGGTCGCCGGCGCCGTACCGCCGCCGGTGCCGGAGATCAGCGGCATGTTCGGCGCCGGCCCCTATGCCCGATTCTTCACCATCCTCTGGAGCCTGCTGGCCGCCCTGGTCCTGATGCTCTCCGACCGCTACGGCGACGCCCGGCGCTTTCCGGCCGGCGAATACCCGACCCTTGTCCTGTTCGCCGCCGCCGGCATGGCCCTGCTGTCGGCGGCCACCTCCCTGGTCGGCCTGCTCATCGGCCTGGAGTCCTTCACCCTGGTGCTCTACATCCTGATCGCCATCGACAAGACCAGCGCGCGCGGAACCGAGGCGGGCCTGAAATACCTGATCATGGGCATCGTCGCCACAGGTTTTCTCGGCTTCGGCATCGCCCTGATCTACGCCGCAACCGGCAGCTTCCACTTTCCCGAGATTCATGCCGCCCTGGTCCGGCAGGACGGATCGGCCGCCCTCAGTCTGCTCGGCTGGGCCATGCTGCTGACCGCCATCGGCTTCAAGGTTTCGCTGGTGCCCTTCCACCTCTGGACACCGGATGTCTACCAGGGCGCGCCGGCACCGGTCACCGCCCTGCTCTCCACCGGGTCCAAGGGGGCGGTCTTCGCCGCTCTGGTCGGGCTGCTGTTCGGCATCGGAGACAATCTGGCGTCGCTGATTCCGGTTCTCTGGGCGCTGGCGGCAGCCTCCCTGGTCGTCGGCACCTTCTGCGCCCTGCGCCAGGACAACATCAAGCGCATGCTCGCCTACTCCTCCATCACCCACATGGGCTACACCCTGACGGCGCTACTCGCCTGGGGGGAGACCGGCCGCGAGGCGGTGATCTTCTACCTGGTGGTCTACACTGCCGCCAACATCGGCGCCTTCGGCGTGCTGACCGCCTTCGCCATCCAGGGGGAGGAGCCGCAGAACTACCGGGATCTGCGCGGCCTCGGCTACCACCATCCGCGCCGCAGCAGCGCCCTGGCCTTCTTCCTGCTGTCGCTGGCCGGCATTCCGCCCACCGCCGGCTTCATTGCCAAGTTCAACGTCTTTCACGCCGCGCTGCAGGCGGGTTACACCGGCCTGGCGCTGCTCGGCATTCTCGCTTCGCTGGTTTCGCTCTACTACTACCTGCGGCCGGTCATCGTCATGTTCCTCGCCCGCGAGCGCGACCTCTGTCTCTCTCCCGGCAGTTCCGGCGAGCATGCCGTCGTGGTGGTCTGCCTCTTCCTGGCGCTGCTGCTCGGCATCTATCCGACCCCCCTCTACGCCCTGATCGGCCTGATTCTGCCCTGAGAACCGACACGTCGGGCCGCTGCCCTTCGCAATACGGACTTGTCTTGGCGTCGGCTTCGTGCTACTAAAAGCGAGCCAAAAACAATAACGTTCGCCGGTACCCGCCAGGGTTTAATAGGGAAGAGGGGTGCAAATCCCCCGCGGACCCGCCGCTGTGAGCGAGGACGAAGGGCCGGTTGCCACTGATCTGCAGGATCGGGAAGGCGGCCCGGAGGACGATTCGCGAGCCAGAAGACCTGCCGGAACGAACCGCCCGCAAGCAGCTCCCCGGGACTCTGGGAGCAAAGGGCAACGACAGCGGTGGATTTGAATACGGAAATCCGCACATCCTGTTCGGGATGTGCGGATTTTTTGTTGACGGGTCATCAGACGACCGACTCTCCCAGGGAGGCAATCGATGCAAAAGACCGCGACCATCCGCCATTTCGAACGCACGACCCGTGCGCTCCCCTTTCTGCTGGCGCTGCTCCTGTTGCCGTTCTACACAACTTCGGCCTGGAGCATGACCCGCACCCTGAAGCGGGAACCGGCGATCGTCATCGTCGCCTTCGGCACCACCACCAGGGCCATGGTGACCTACGACGCCTTCGAAAAACAGCTGCGCCGGGAACTGCCGGCCAAATACCAGAAGCTGAAAATCGAGTGGGCCTTTACTTCCGAAATCGTCCGTGAACGGGCGAACAAAAAGTTCAAGGCGCAGGGGATCGACAAACGTTTCCTCAGCCTGCCCCAGGTGCTGGCCAACCTGGAGAACGACGGCTATCGCAAGGTCGCCATCCAGTCCCTGCACATCTTCCCCGGTCAGGAATTCAAAGACATGGAAAGGCAGATCGATGCCTTCCGGCAGATCGGCCTGCGAATCGAATACGGCGGCACCCTGCTGCACGAATGGCCCTGGGTGTTCGAAACGATCGACAGCCTGGAACCCTATTTCCTTCCCCCGGACCAGGGCTGCAACGTGCTCGTGGCCCATGGCACCCCGGAGACCTTTCCCGGCTCCAACGCCACCTACCTCGGTCTGGACCGCTACCTGAGCGAAAAATACGACAATGTTTTCGTCGGCGGCGTGGACGGCATCCTGACCCGGGAACAGGCCCTGGCCAGGGCCAGGGCCTGCAAGGTGAAGCGCGTGCGGCTGGTACCGTTCATGTATGTCGCCGGCGATCACATCATGAACGACATCATGGGCACCAAGCCCGATGACAAGGGTGTTCCCTCCTGGGCCATGGAGCTGGAACAGGCCGGCATCGAGGTCGACAGCCTGACCGTGGAATACGAAGGGAAAACCTACTTCCGGGGCCTCGGCTTCTATGAGAAAATCAACCGGAATTACATTCGCCAGCTGCAGGAAAGCCTGAAACGGCTGGAGGAACTATAGACTTGCCCTCCATGCCCGCTGAAATCGAAGTCATCGACCTCTGCCGCCGCTTCGGAAAAACCTGCGCGGTTGACGGCATCAGCTTCCGGGTCGCCCGGGGGGAGCTGTTCGCCTTTCTCGGCCCGAACGGCGCCGGCAAGACCACCACCATCAACCTGCTGACCGGCCTGCTCTCTCCGGATCGCGGACAAATCCGCTATCGGGGGGAGGACTTCGACCCGGGCCGGCTGGCCGTCAAACGGATGATCGGCGTGGTCCCCCAGCACAACAATCTCGACAAGGAGCTGACGGTCAGTGAAAACCTGCGGGTTCACGGCCGGCTGTTCGGTCTCGGCGGACGGGAGCTGGCAGAGCGGATCGACTTCTGCCTCGATTTCGCCGACCTGAACGAAAAACGCGACACCCCGGCCGGCAAGCTCTCCGGCGGCATGAAGCGCAAGCTGGTCATCGCCCGCGCCCTGCTCCATCGGCCGGGGATCCTCTTTCTCGACGAACCGACGGTCGGACTCGATCCGCACAGCCGGCGCCGCATGTGGGCCTTTCTGCGCCGCATCAACCACGAGCAGCACTGCACGGTCTTTCTCACCACCCACTACATCGAAGAGGCGGACAGCCTCGCCGACCGGGTGATGATCATCGACCGGGCTCGGATCATCGCCGAAGGCACCCCGACCGAACTGAAACAGCAGGCCGGCCACTTCGTCCTCGACATCTACCGGGAGGAAACCTTGGAAAACGAATTTTTCGCCACCCGCGCAGAGGCCCTCGAGCGTCTGAAGCAACTCGAGATGCCGGTGCGCATCCGCGAGACGACCCTCGAGGACGTCTTTCTGCGCCTGACCGGCAAGCGACTGGAGGACTGATGCTCAACGGGGTCCGTGGCATCTATCTGCGCGAAATCCTGATTCTGCGCAAGAAACTGGTCAAGACCCTGCTCTCGTCGGCCGTCTCGCCGGGACTGTTTTTGATCGCCTTCGGCTACGGGGTCGGTCGGGACGCCAGGGTGGACGGGCTGGCGTATCTGGCCTTTCTGCTGCCGGGGCTGCTGACCATGAGCAGCATGAACCAGAGCTACGGGATCGCCACCGAGATCAACATCTCGCGCTTCTACTTCAAGGTATTCGAGGAGTACCTGCTGGCTCCGATCCGGCGCTGGGAGATCGTCATCGGCGAAATGTGCTACGGCATCACCAAAGGACTGATTCCGGTGCTGATCATCGCTCTCTACAGCCTGCTGTGCGGTGTACAACTGCACTTCGGGGCGCTGTTTCTGCTGGCGTTGCTGCTGCACCTGGGGATCTTCGCCCTGCTCGGACTGGTGGTCGCCCTGCTGGTGCGCAACCACAGCGATCAGGCGACCATGAACGCCTTTCTGATCACGCCGATGATGTTCCTCTCCGGAACCTTCTTTCCGGTGGCGCAGATGCCATTGCCGATCCGCCTGCTGGCCGGCCTCTCGCCGCTGACCTATTCCACCCGGCTGATCCGCTCGACCCTGCTGCCGGGGGCAACGGTCGAGCCCGGCCTGTTTCCGGTGCTTCTGGTCATGCTGGTCGGCCTGTTTCTGCTCGCCAGCCGGATCGTCGCCAGGGTGCAGGCATGAAGCGGCTGCTCTGGCTCATATTCGCCATGACCCTGCTCGGCTCCTGCCTGCTCGGCTCGACGGTGATCCATCCCTTCAACCTGACGGCAGTGGAGAGGGACATCCTGTTCGGGCTGCGACTGCCGCGGGTGCTGTTCAGCGCCGTGATCGGCGCAATGCTCGGGCTGTCGGGGAGCGTCTACCAGCTGACCTTGAAGAATCCCCTGGCCGACAGCTTCACTACCGGGGCGGCCTCGTCGGCCGCCCTGGGCGCGGTTCTCGCCATCGCCCTGGGCATTCCCCTGCCGCTGGTGCCGCTGGTTGCCCTGCTGACCGGGCTGGGAGGACTGCTGCTGGTCTATCGTCTGGCCCGTCAGGAAGGGTTCATCAATCCGGTGAACATGATCCTGGCCGGAATCGTCATGAACATCGTCGCCTCGGCGGTGATCAGTTTTGCCAAGTACTATTTCGAGGATTCCCTCTCGTCGATCGTCTTCTGGCTGATGGGCGGCTTCTTCGTGGTCGACTGGGGCAAGCTGCTGGTCTGCCTGCCGGTCTTCGCCGCCGCCTACCTGCTGTTCGCCCGCCGGGCCCTGCAACTCAACCTGCTGGCCCTCGACGAACACTCGGCCCAGAGTCTGGGAGTCAACGTCCACCGGCTGCGCAGCTTCGCCTTTGTCGTCGCCACCCTGCTGGTCGCCGTCGCCGTCAGTCACACCGGTATCATCGGCTTTGTCGGCCTGATTGTCCCGCACATCTGCCGCAGCCTGTTCGGCAGCGACATGCGCCACAACCTCTTCTACTCCTCCCTGCTCGGCGCCCTGCTGCTGATGGCCGCCGACACCCTGGCCCGGACCATCATCCCCGGCGGAGCCGAACTGCCGGTAGGGATCATCACCGCCCTGCTCGGCGGCGGGTTCTTCCTCTACCTGCTGCAGACCCGCCGGGAAGGATTCTGGCATGGCTGAACTTAGAGTCGACAAGCTGCGCTTCCGGCGGGGCGGCTTCAGCCTGGAGCTGGACGGGCTGCGCATCGCGCCGGGAGAGAAGGTCGCCATCCTGGGGGAAAACGGCTGCGGAAAGAGCACCCTGCTGCAGCTGCTGGCCGGGCTGCTGCCGCCGGACGGCGGCACGCTGAGCTATGCCGGAAAGCCGCTGAAGAAGATCCCGATGGCCCGCCGGGCACAGCTCTTCGCCCTGCTGCCCCAGTTCAGCGAAGTCATCTTCCCGTTCAGCGTCTTCGAGGTGGTCCTGTTCGGCCGCTTCCCCCATCGGCAGGGGAATGCCTTCACCGCCGCGGACCGGCAGCTGAGCAAGGAGATGCTGGCCCTGCTCGATCTGAGCGATCTCGCCGAGCGGCCGTTCAGCCAGCTCTCCGGAGGCGAAAAACGTCGGGTCATGCTGGCCCGGGTGCTCAACCAGCAGGCCCCTCTGCTCTATCTCGACGAGCCGAACGCCGGCCTCGATATCCGTCATGCCCTGGAGATCTTCTCCCTGCTCAGGGAGCGGACGGAAACCATCGTCGCGCCGGTCCACGATATCAACCTCGCGCACCGCTTTTTCGAGCGGTTTCTGTTGCTGAAAAACGGCCGGCTGCTGGCCGATGTGCCCAGAGACGAACTGACCCCCGAACTGCTTGCGGAGACCTACGATGTTCAGGTTGCTACTGGTACTGCTGCTTTTCTGTTTCAGCACTGAGGCTGCCGCCGCAAAGCGAATCGTGCTGCTGGCCCCGGCCGCCGGCGACATCCTGCTCAAACTGGGAGCGGAGGATCAGGTGGTTGGGGTGACCCGCAGCCTCAGAGAATTCCCGCGCGCCCGGCGGGTCGGCTCGCACATCCGCCCCAACCTGGAGATCATCCGTTCGCTCGCCCCCGACCTGCTGATCATCTCCTCCAACCGGTTCTTCTCCGAGCAGATGGCGGCTGTGGTCGGCGCCCCGGTTTTCACCTACCATCCCCGCACGCTCGACGAGATCCTGCAGCAGATCGGCGAACTGGCCGCGCTGCTGGACAAAATGGATGCCGGCCGGCAGCTGATTGCCCGCCAGCAGCAGAAGCTGGCCGCCATCAAACCGCTTGCCACGTCGCCGAAAGTGATTTTCGAAGTGACGGCCATGCCGCTCATGGTCGCCGGCAGCAGTAACATCGTGGCCGATATCGTCGCCCGGGCGGGGGGCGTCCTGCTCGCCCCGGGCAGGCGCAAGCTGGTCCGTTTCAACCCGGAGTCGGTTCTCGCCCACCAACCGGACATCTACATCTACCAGGTCGGACCGATGAACCAAAATCCCATCCCGCCCGGAAAACGCGGCCCGCTGAATCGACTCAGAGCCAGATTCCTGCGGGTCGACGAACTGCAATTCTCCCGCGCCAACACCCGCAGTTTCGACAATGTCCTGATGCTCAATCGTTACTTCAGGGAGGCAAACAACGGATGAATTCCCCCCCCGCCCTGCCCGGAAACTTCTACGCAGTCGGCGTCGGCCCCGGCGCTCCGGACCTGCTGACCCTGCGCGCCGCCCGGATCATCGAGAGCGCCGACCTGATCATCGCCCCGCAGGCCAAAGGCGCCAGCCGCAGTCTGGCCCTGGAGGCGATCCGCCCTTTTGTGCACGAGCAGCAACTGCTTTGCGTCAGCTATCCCATGCAGCGCGACGACCAGGCCACCCGCGCCCGCTGGCAAAAGCTGGCCGAACAGGTAGCGGCCCACTGCCGGCGCCAGCGCGCCGTGGTCCAGGTGACTCTGGGCGATCCACTGATTTTCGCTACCAGCTCCTATCTGCTGCAGGAACTGCAGCATCGCCTGCCAGCGGACAACATCCACATCGTACCCGGCATCAGCGCCTTTCAGACCGGCGCCAGCCGTTTCGGCGAAGCGCTCACCCTGCAGGAGGACCGCCTGCTGCTGATGTCGGCCACCGACCTGGAGATGGTCGCCGGGGCCCTCGACCACTGCGAAACCCTGGTGCTCTACAAGGCAGGCCCGGTCATCGAGCCCCTGCTGGCGTTGCTCGCGGAACGTAAGCTGCTCGGCTCCGCCCGTCTGTTCAGCTGCACCGAACAGGGGGACGGGGAGTTGCTGGTCGACAATCTGGAGAACTGGCGACCGACGCCACTCAATTACATGACCACGCTCATCGTGCATGTGGGCCGACAGAACTGGCGACCGGAAGCAGTCAGCGGGTGACCCGCCTCAGGCAGGAGAAAGCGCCATGCAACAGACAACCAACCAGGTACTGCGCCGCATTCACCGCATCGGGGGGCTGCTGTTGGCCGGTTTTCTGGTCTTTTACGCCCTGACCGGACTGTTGCTGAACCATCGCGGCAGTTTCGGCTATTTCATTGCCAGGGAAACGTCCATAAGCCGCATTCCGGTGTCCGATCCAGAGCCTCTGCACCGCTTTATCGAAAACTGCAAGACCATGATCGGCCGAAGCGACGACCCGGCGGTCATTCGCATCAGACCGGACGGGAGCATTGAATTTCTCTACGGCTCGCATGGCAAGGTCACCTACGTCATCCATCCGCAGAAAGGCACGATGGAACGCTTCGAGAAACACCCCCGCCAGCCGTGGAACTGGCTGAACCGGCTGCACAAGGCCTTCAAAACCGGGGCCGGATGGGTGTTTTTCGCCGACATGGTCGCCATTGTCATCCTTCTGGTTACGCTAACGGGACTGCTGCTGGTGCGTCGTCGTTCCCTGGACGCGGGCCTGATATTTGCCGGTGGACTGCTGCTGGCCCTGGCCGCCTTTCTGGCCTGAAACCCCGCCCTTGACCGACAACCTCGCCCTCTCGCCACCCTCAGGCGCCGCAAGGGTCTGTCCTGTCCTTGTGGGCGATGATGTACTTCCACAGACTGTTACGCACAGGCGTTTTCAGGGCTTCGAATTCTACGCCCATCTCACGGGTGGGAAGACGTCCCGGCCGCCCGGCCACCCAAACGACGCGACCGCCTGTCTCCATCCCGTGCGGCGCCTCCGGCAGGTGGAAGTGCAAGACCACCTCTTCTCCCCTGGCCGGCACGTCCCTCTCCTGGTGCAACTGCACACAAGCACCGAAAATGCTGATATTGATCAGCTGACCGGCGACTTCTCCCCGCCGGCAGTCGCAGCGAACCGGCGTCGGCAGCGCCAGACAGAGCCGGAAGTGGCCGCGGGCGCCATCCAGCAGTTCGCGCAGGGTGGCGATCAGCCAGTCGAGTCTCTCGGCATCCCCCGAATGACCGTGCTCGGAGAATTCGAGCATTTCGCGTTCCTTCAGCGCATCCCGCAGCAGCCTTTCCCACTGTCGGAAACGATCGAGCAGATGCGAGCGCAACATGGTAAATCCGCGGGCGGTCACGTAGAGTTCGCCGACACCCTGAAAATGGCCGCAACGCCGGCAGTAGACCGACTTCATTTCCGTCAGAAGCTGCGACCGGATCAGGTTGCCGCAGATCCGGCATTGCATCCTGAGCATGGGGAACTCCGTTCAGCGGCAGGAGACAGATTCAGGTCTAACAAGATTCGTCAGGCTGTCAATGGCGTCCATTTGCCCTGCCGGACTGAACGACTTCATGTCCGCCCGTATCGACGGCAGTACTCGTACATGACGATTCCGGCAGCAACACTGACGTTGAGGCTCTGGGTCTGACCGTACTGGGGGATGCACAGGGATTGGATGCCGGGCCAGTCGCGGCCGTCCAGCCGCGGACCGAATTCCTCGTGACCGAGGATGAAGGCGCTTCGCGTCGGAATCTCCGCCGCGTGCAGAGGACTTTCGGCGTCGGGACCGAGCAGAAAGAAGGCATAGCCCTCGTCACTCAGCTCGGCATGGGCCTCGGCGAAGGAAGCGCACAGGCGCAGCGGAACCTTGCGCAGGGCCCCCTTGGCCGGAGCCGGATCGAAGGGACCGATGTCCACCAAATAGACCCGGCGGACACCGAACACCTCGGCCGAGCGCAGGATCTTGGCGACGTTGTAACCCGCCTTGAGGCCGTCGAGCACCAGCACGAATTCGTGCACTCCGGGTCGGGCGAGCAGATTGCGCTGCAGCTCGCGCCGGTAGCGCTCAAGAGCGTCGCGAAATCGTTTCTTGGCCATGCCGGCATCCTAACGCAATGCCCTATCCCTGTCAGCTGCGACCTCGCCGCCGACCGGCAATCTGTTCCTGACGGAACGACCCTGCAGGCCATCACGCACGATTGGCAGAATGTTGAAAAACGGCATGAGGACAGGAAAGAGAAGTGAGCTAGATTGCCGGACGGGGCTCCTCGCCGAGAAAATTGCCGGCGATTTCACGGAAGCTGTGTTCAACATGCTGGGTTGAGACGGCCAACATGGCAAGATCCGGCGCCACCACTTCCCAAGCCCGGGGATGCAGGGGAGGAAGGCGGCCGGGCAGCGGCATCTCCAGCCCCATGGCCTGGGCCATGAAATCGGCCAGATGGATGATGCAGGACTCGAGGGCAAAGCGGCTTCCCTGCGGCTTGTGGTGCCAGCCGACCATCTGTGCCAGGTTGAAGGGAAGATGCCAGCGCTCGCACAACAGACGACCGACCTGGGCATGGTCATAGCCGAGGGTCTGACGTTCGGCCTGATAGAGAGCAATTTCGCCGTTGCGGTAATAGTCGTTCAGGGCGCTGGCGTAGTATTCGGGCATTTCCACCAGCATCACCAGTCGCCCGATGTCGTGCAGCAGGCCGCCGACGAAGAAGGACTCCGTCTCCTTCAGTCCCTTGCGCCGGGCGATCTGCTGGGCGAACAGCCCGGTGCGGATGGCATGTTTCCAGAAGACCTCCATCGACACCAGTTCATCGTTCAGATTGCTGAACTTCCGAACGATGGTGATGCCGAGCGCCAGACTGAGAAGCTCCCTGGTACCGAGCAGGGTGATGGCGCGGCTGATCGAATTGATTTTCTTCGGCAGGGCGTAATAGGCGCTGTTGACCAGCTTGAGCAGGCGAACGGAAATGCTGCTGTCCTTGCTGACAATTTCGGCCAGATGCTCGACGGCGCAGTTGGGAGTATTGATCGCCGCAACGATCTTGCTGTAGACATCGGGCAGTGCCGCCATGCGGACCTTGCCGCGAACCAGGGATTCGGACGAGGGCTTGGCCGACCAGTCGAGTCCGGCCGGAACCTCGACCTCGGCTACTGCCTCCGGCGGCTGCCAGCCCGCCTGCAGGTGGCGCGCGGTCTTTTCCACCGCCAGCTCGAAAACCGCCTTTATTCCCTCATGTTCCAGGTCGCAGAGCCGGAAACGTTCGCGCTGGTAGGCCCGGGCGCTCTCCATCAGGCTCGGATCGAGCTCGCCGCCGTCCAGTTCGGACTGCGAGGTCCCGACGATATCCGCCTCCAGCACGCCGAACCGCTTCAGGGCGTCGATGTGCCGGCTGTCGAGAATGGCCCCCTTGGCAAGGATGAACTGGCCCTTTTCGTTGAAGAGATCTTCAGCGAGGACCATCCCCTCCTCGAGGCTGTCGACCAGGACAAATCCCACTTCGCACCTTCTCCTTCGTGCGGCTTCACCATGAGGCAGGACGACCTTCTGCTCTACTTATCGACCAAATGTACGGCGAATTAAGGGAAAATTTTTTGGCCGGCGTTGTCTGCCAGATCGCCGGGCAGTAGAATGGATGAAATTTATCCTGAATCCGTGAGCTCATGCCGAATAGATAGTGCAGGTGCCTGGCCTGAATGAGATTTTCAAAAATCTTAGGGCACCCAAAGGTTCACCGGTGTTTTTTGAGAAGCGCAGGTACGTCAATGTCGTGTGCTATCCGCCGGTGATAAGCTAACGGATTCATGATTCACCCAAAGGAGAACGGTATGACCATCGACCAGCAGATTGAACGCTTTCTTGCCTCGCCGGCCTTCGGCGTCGTCGGCGCCTCGACCAAACCGGAAAAATACGGCAACAAGGTCCTGCGCTGCTACCTGCAGAACGGACGCAGGGCGATTCCGGTCCACCCGGCTGAGAAGGAGATCGAGGGACAACCCTGCGTCGCCTCGGTCGACCGGCTCCCTCCCGAGGTCAAGAGCATTTCGATCATCACCCCACCGCAGGTAACGCAAAAGGTCGTCGAGCTGGCGATCGGTCACGGCATCGAAAACATCTGGATGCAGCCTGGGGCCGAACACCCGGACGCCGTCGCCGCGGCCCGCGACGCCGGACTGAACGTCATCGCCGACGGCTCCTGCGTCCTGGTGGTACTGGGCTACCACGAGCACTGAACCCATGACGGCCCGTCCTGCCCAGGACGGGCCGTGTCGAATGCTATCCGCTCCCTCAGGGCAGCCAGCCGCGCCGGCCGAAATAGTCCCCGAGCCGGTCGATTGCCCGGTCGATGTTGTCGATGGAATTGGCGTAGGAAAAGCGCAGAAAACCCTCGGCCGCCGGACCGAAATCGATGCCGGGGGTCAGGGCGACTCCGGTCTGCTCGAGAATCTCCATCGCCAGCGCCTGGGAATCGCCGCTGATGTGCCGGGCATCGGCCAGTACGTAAAAGGCGGCGACCGGCGGCCGCTCCACTTTTAGTCCCAGCTCCGGCAGCCGGGCCAGCAGATGCCGGCGCCGACGGTCGTAGGCCTGCCGCATCCGGGCCACATCCCCGTCACAGTGTCGCAGGGCGGCGATGCCGGCCGCCTGTACGAAGTTGTTGGCGCTGATCAGAAAGTTCTGGTGCAGGCTCTGCAGGGTGCGCACCACCTGTGCCGGGCAGATCAGGTAGCCGAGGCGCCAGCCGGTCATGGCATAGGTCTTGGAAAAACCCCCGAGGACGAAGGCGTCTTGTGTGAACTCCAGAATCGACCGTTCCTCCCCCTGGTAGGTCAGGCCGTGATAGATTTCGTCGGCAACGATCGGCACCGGCAGATCGGCCAGCTCTTCCAGCCAGGCCGCCGGCATGACGGATCCGGCGGGGTTGGAGGGAGAATTGATCAGAACCGCCCGCGTCCGTTCGGTGATGGCCCGACGCACATCCTCCGGCCGCGGCTGGAAGGCGTCCTCCGGCCGGGTGCGCAGGTAGCGGGGAACGGCATCGTAGAAGGTGATGAAATTCGGATAGCAGGCGTAACTCGGATCGGGCAGGATCACTTCGTCGCCGGCCTCGAGCAGAGCGGCAAAGAGGAGCAGCATCAGCGGACTGGTGCCGGCGGAAACGAGAATCTGTTCCGGCGCCACCTCGACCCGGTAGCGACGGTGGTAGTGTTCGGCGATCGCCTGCCGCAGATCGAGCCGACCGAGAGAATGCGTATAGCTGGTCTCGCCGGCCCGAAGCGCCTCGCTCACCGCCTGTACCACCGGCTCCGGCGTCGGAAAATCCGGTTCACCTAGACAGAGGTAGATGATCTCTTTTCCTGCGGCCTCCAGCTCCTTGGCCCGCTCCATTACCTCCATGGCCAGAAAGGGAGTCACCCGGGTGGAGCGTCGCGACAAAGGTATCTCGGTCATGGCGTTCCTACCCCGCGGAAATACTCAGAAATACCAGACCGGTGTCGCCGGAGTTGACCACCCCGTGCGCCTCGCCCGCCGGCACCGCCAGCACGCTGCCGGGCGCGATGGGACGACGCGACGATGCTCCCAGGTATTCGCCGCTCCCTTCGAGTACCACCCAGACATGATCGCCGGCATGGACATGCGGCTCGATCCGCTGTCCCGGGCGCAAACACCAGAGGGTGGTGCGGGAATGCGCCAGCTCGGCCAGCACCACCTTGTTGGCCTTCTGCTCGCTGTAGGCGATCAGCTCCCTGTAGTCACAACTGACGGTTTCCATTGTTGTCCTCCGCTCGGAACGCTAATGAAGCAAAAAGGCGCCGCGGTCCATCGACCGGGCGCCTCGATTCTACCCTGAAATTTCCTCCTTGTGGGAAAAACCTCGTCGGCTCCGTTCAGCCCCTGCTCACCTGCACCGGCACGCAGTTGCTGCCGGCCGGCACCAGTTGCATCACCGGCGTGTCGGCAAAGTGGTAGGGAGCGAAAAGCAGTCCCTGCGGCAGGCCGGCATTGACCCGCACCCGGCTTTTCACCGCGCCGAGCGCCGTGGTCAGGGTGACGGCTCCGCCCTCGCTCAGACCGAAGGTCTTGAGGTCGTCCGGGTTCACTTCGACAAACCCTTCGGCCACCACCTGGCAAGGTCCGGCGGCGGCGGTCGTGGTGGTCCCGAAATGAGCTAAATGCTTGCCGACCAGCAACAGCGGCCCCTCGCCGGGAGCGGCACCGGCCCCCCGGGCCAGCTTCAGGCTCCTGTTTTCCGGCCGCCAAGGCAGTTTCAGGCAGCTTTTGCGACCGTTGCCGGCGAAGCAGACATCCTCGTGAATGCCGCACAGCTGGCGGATCTCCTGCTGCAGGACGCTTTCCGAAGGCGCCGCCTGGCCGGTCAGGGCGCCGAGCAGGGCAGCGAAAATCCAGCCATCGGGACGCGCCTCGCCCGGTGCGCCGATGGCCGGCTGCAGATAGCCGACCCGGCCGTCGATGCTGGTGACGCTGCCCGACTTCTCGGCGAAGCTGGCCGCCGGCAAGACCAGGTCGGCCATCTCGGTCAGCTCGGAGGCGAGGATGTCCTGCACCGCCAGAAAATCGACCTTCTCCAAAGCCCGGCGCCAGCGTCCCGCTTCGGGGAAGGCGACCAGCGGATTGACCCCGGCCAGATAGAGGAAACGGATCTCGCCGCTTTCGATGCCGGCCAGAATGCCGGCGGCGTCGCGGCCGCCTTCGGGCAGGCTCGTTTTCCAGGCCTTTTCGAACTCCGAACGGGCGGCGGCGTAGTCCTTCTGACCGGGCAGAAGCTCAGGAGCGACCCCCATGTCGATCACGCCCTGGATGTTCCCCTTCTCGTCGACCGGGAACAGGCCGCCGATGTCGCCGCGCAGGGCGCCGGAAACCAGCGCCAGGTCGGCCAGCGCGCCGGTCGCCGCCTCGGCATTGAGGCCCTTGAGCACATCGGCTCCAAAGACGATGGCCACCGACTCGGCGCTGCCGAGATATTCGGCCGCCTCCTCCAGCAGCTCACGGGAAACGCCGGTGGCACTGATGGCCTGCTCGAGGTCGATGGCAGCGACCAGCGATTCGAGTTCTTCCGGCGCCTGCAGGTACTGGTTGAGATAGTCGCGATCGGCCAGCCCGCGCTCAACGATCAGCCGGATCAGGGCCTGGGCCAGTTCGACTTCGCTGCCCGGCCGGTAAGCCAGCTGGACGTTGGCATGGCGCGACAGCTTGACCTGGCGCATGTTGGCCAGCACCAGCTTGCCGTCCCGCTTGCGGCAGGCCAGCTCGATCTGCCAGTCGATGGCCGGCGCCTCGGTGGTGACATCGGCACCAAAGACCAGAACCGCCTGCGAACGACCGATGCGGTCGATACGGTTGCTGGCGCCGCCGAGACCAAGCTGCCTCCGCAAAATCTCGACGCCGCGCAAATAACCGAAACGGGCCTCGGAATCGATGTTGTTGCTGCTCAGACCGACCCGGAACAGTTTCTGGAAGAGATAGTTCTCCTCGTTGGTCAGCCGGGCCGAACCCAGCCCGGCGCTGGCCGCACCGCCGGCAGCCCTGGCCTTGTCCACCATCAGGGCGACGGCCTCGTCCCAGTCGAGCGTTCTGAACTCGTTCCCGGAACGGGCCCGGGGCGCCATCAGCCGTCGTTCGCTGTTGATGAATCCATAGCCGAAAAAGCCGCCGATGCAGAGGTTGCCGTCATTGACCGTCACCCCGTCCTCCGAGGTGACCCGGCAGACCTCGCCCCGCTTGCTGTGCAGATCGATCTCGCACTGGGCGCTGCACAGGGTGCAGACCGACGCAGTACGGCGCAGCTCCCAGGGCCGCGCCTTGAACTTGAAGGTCTTGGAGATCATGGTGCCGGTCGGACAGACCTGCACGCAGTTGCCGCAGAATTCGCAGAGCTCCAGCTTCTTGTCGATAAAGGCCCGGTCCCCTTTGTCGTTGACGAAAAGGGCGCTGGAGCCGATCACCTCGTGGCAGACCTTGACGCATTTTTCGCACATGACACAGCGGTTCGGAACCTGCTGGATCAGCGGCCAGCGGTCGATGGTGTCGGGATTGACATCCTCGGCCTCGAAGGACTGACGGATGACGTTGAAGGCGTAGGTGATGTCCTGCAGCTGGCATTCACCGCCGGCGTCGCAGACCGGACAGTCGAGGGGATGGTTGACCAGCAGCAGCTCGACGATCTGCTTGCGGATGGCGTGCAGCCGCTCGCTCTGGGTGGTCACCACCATGCCGTCCACCGCCTGGGTGTGACAGGCGGCCATCGGCTTTTCCACCCCTTCGATGTCGACCACGCAGACCCGGCAGGCGCCGGTCGGCGAAACCTTCTTCAGAAAACAGAGGGTCGGGATGGTGATGCCGGCCTTTTCCGCCGCCGCCAGAATGGTCGCCCCTTTTTCTATTTCAACAGCTTTTCCGTCGATCGTCAGTTTGATCATGGATGCAGTCACCTTCACGTCAACCGGTTGGAAACCTCAACATCTCCGACCGCTGGTTCGCCGTCGCCCGCCTCAGCCGACGGCCAGCATGCCGACCCGGTAGCAGCGCAGGCAGCGTTCGGCTTCGCGCACCGCCTGGCTCTCCGGCATGGCAAGTTCGATCTCGTCCCATGTTCTGGCCCGCTCCGCGCCGTGAATCTTCGGCTGATGTTCGCGGTGGGTGCCACCGGCCAGCCCCGGATTCTCGTCCTTGTTGAAGACACCGAGATTGTTGACGATGTCCTCCATGGCGTCCTCCTCGTCAAGGTAGGCGCGGCCCGTCTCCAGGTAACGGGCCATGGCGCGTGCGGCCCGGCGGCCCTGACCGACGGCGGCGACGACCGTCATCGGTCCGATTTCGCAGTCACCGCCGGCGAAAACGCCCTCGCAGTCGGTCATCAGCACGCCGCCGCGGGTGACGATGGTGCTCCAGCGGGTGGTCTCGATGCCGAGATCGTCCTCGGCCAGGAACGAGAGATCGGGATCCTGGCCGATGGCCGGAATGACCATGTCGCAGGGAATGACATATTCGCTGCCGGGCACCGGCTGCGGCCGGCGACGTCCCGACTCGTCCGGTTCGCCCAGCTCCATCTTTACCACCTCGACGCCGACGATCTTGCCGTTTTCGGCCACCAGCCGGGTCGGGTTGCGCAGAAACTCGAACTTGACACCTTCCTCCTCGGCGTCGTCAACCTCGTAGTATTCGGCCGGCATCTCCTTGCGGGTCCGACGATAGACCAGGATCGATTCCTCGGCGCCCTCGCGCAGGGCGACCCGCACGCAGTCGATGGCGGTGTTGCCGCCGCCGACCACCACCACCCGCTTGCCGGTCTTGATCGGCTGGCCGAGCGCCACCGCGCGCAGGTAGTTGATCCCCCCTTCGGAGAAGCCTTCGTAGCCCTTGTCCTCGCCCTCGACGCCCATCGGCTTCGACTTGAAGGCGCCGACGCCGAGAAAGACGGCATCGTACTTCTCTTTCAGCTCGCGCAGCGAGACATCCCGGCCGAGCTTGGTATTGAAGCGGATCTCGACCCCGAGGTTCTGGATGATCTCGTATTCGCGCCGCAGCAGGTGACGCGGCATGCGGTAGTCGGGGATGCCGACGGCGACCGTGCCGCCCGGCTCGGGCAGCATGTCGAGCACGGTCACCTTGAAGCCCTCCAGTGCCAGGTAGTAGGCGCAGCTGATACCGGCGGGACCGCCGCCGACGACGCAGACGGTCTTGTCCTTGGGCGGAGCCGGCTGCATCGGCGGCTGCTTGTGGTGCATCCACTCGTGGTCGGAAGCAACCCGCTTGAGCACCATGATGCTGATCGGCTCATCCACCAGGGCGCGCCGGCAGGCCGACTCGCAGGGATGCGGACAGACGCGGCCGCAGACCGCCGGGATCGGCATGTTGCGGCGGATCACGTCGAGGGATTCCTCGAAGCGGTAGTTCTTGATCTCCTCGATATAAGAGGGGATGTCGATGTGGGCCGGACAGCGATCGGTGCAGGGCGCCGTCAGCTTGTCGTGATAGACCCTGGCCGGATTCGGCTTGCGCTCGCGACGGATGTAGGCGAGATAGTCCTCGCGAAAATACTTTACCGTGTCGAGCACCGGCGTCACCGCCGTCATGCAGAGGGTGCACTTGCAGTTCTGCAGCAGGTCGGCCAGCGACTCGATGATCGCCAGATCGGCCTCTTCACCATGCCCGGAAACGATGCGGGCCAGGGTGTCCTGCAGAACGCGGGTCCCCTTCTTGCCGGGCGTGCACTTGGCGCAGCAGTATTTTTCCTGCACCCGCTTCATGTACTCGGCGGCCATGGCGACAACATCGACATCGCGGTCGAAGACCACCAGGCCATCCCAGCCCATGAACGCGCTGACCGGACCTTCGTCGAGATAGTTTTCCGGCAGCTTGAGTTTCAGCGAAGCGGCATCCGCCTCGCCACCCTGCCGGTTGTCGACTATCTGCCTTCCCCAGCTGGAAAAAACGACCTGAGACAAAATCTACCTCCGGATGTCAACCGCACCCCCGCCGGGCAGGGAGCGTCAAACTGCCTGAAAAAAGGGAAAGAGCCTGCAGTCACTACTGCCGCCTTCCCCTGATTCTGTATACAGTATGCAGTTAATTACCACAGGGTCGAAACCCAAATCAAGCTATTTTTGGGCCTTGTATACCGGCGGAACACTAGGGGAGATGCGGACTTAACAGAGTGATTTTCCAGCCGACCGGCGTCGGATCGTCAGGGCCGTAGAAACGCCAGCGGACGGGAAAACGGGCAGTCTTCACCGTCAGGGAGGGCAGCCGGTAATATTCGACAATCAGCTCGCCGTCGGCCAGAGTCCCCTGCTTGGTGAAAACCAGCGATTCGAGGCGAACATCGGTGATCTTCAGATCCCGGTCCTTTTGGAAGCGATCGAGGAAATCCTGGCGGTTCGGTTCAGTGAGATGGACGGCGGCACCGACATAATCCTGCCAGCGCAGCCGCTGCACGAAATCGTCGCTGAGCAGCCCGAATGCGCTTTGCCCCTTGCCGGCCCCGGAGAAATCACCCAGCCCCGCACATCCCGCCAGCAGAATGGAACAGCACATCAGAAAAGCGACAGTGGATCGATACATCTTTTCCCCCTTGCAAGTCGTTTCATCCCGAGTAAAATCAATTCTCGTAACTGAATCCAGCCGGCAGTGCGCCGGGTGAAAAGCGGCTGTTGCCCGGCGGGGCCACGCTCGTGGATTCAGGTCATGTCCAGACAGCAGACAGGGGGCCCGCGGCGCTGTCCTCTTTCCCCGGCACCTGGCATCCAGGCTGAACTTACCTCTTTTGCCCCGAAATTCCGCCTCCCGCGTCCGGCCCCTCGATAAATCAGCCTTTTTGTCGGCAATCTGCCCATTGAATGTCATCC
Source organism: Geothermobacter ehrlichii (assembly GCF_008124615.1). NCBI lineage: Bacteria > Pseudomonadati > Thermodesulfobacteriota > Desulfuromonadia > Desulfuromonadales > Geothermobacteraceae > Geothermobacter > Geothermobacter ehrlichii. The sequence continues at coordinate 102,169 of NZ_VNIB01000003.1, read as the reverse complement.
ACAAACATCCACGAATCGGGAGCCTTGCACGGATGAACGGTATCGAAATCTACACCAAGAACTACTGCCCCTATTGCCTCCGGGCCATGGAGCTGCTCCGCATCAAGGGAGTACCCTTCATCGAATACGACGTCACCGACGATCCGGACCGTGAAGCCGAGATGCGGCAGCGTTCGGGCCGAACGACCGTTCCGGAGATCTTCATCGACGGCCGGCTGATCGGCGGCTGCGACGAACTGTTCGCCCTCGACGAGCGTGGCGAACTCGATCCCCTGCTCGACCGCTATCGCACAAACTGACCCCGGTTACCGCGCGCCGGCCGCCTTCTCCTTCATGGCCGCGATCGTCGCCCGGTAGTCTGCTGCCCCGAACACGGCACTTCCCGCCACCAGCACGTCGGCGCCGGCAGCGGCCACCCGCCGGCAGTTGTCCGGCTTGACTCCGCCGTCGACCTCGATCTCCACCGTCAGACCGCGCCGGTCGATGATCTCGCGCAACTGGCGGATCTTCTCCAGCGCACTGTCGATAAAGGCCTGGCCGCCGAAACCGGGATTGACCGACATCACCAGAACCAGGTCGATCTCTTCCAAAATCACCTCGAGGCTGGCGACGGGCGTCGCCGGGTTGATGGAGACGCCAGCTCTCTTTCCCAGACTGCGAATCATCTGCACCGTGCGGTGCAGATGCGGCACCGCCTCCTGATGCACGGTAATGATATCGGCGCCGGCACCGGCGAACTCGGGAATGTAGAGATCGGGCCGTTCGATCATCAGGTGTACGTCGAGGGGCCTGTCCGTCGCCCGCCGCACCGCCTCGACCACCAGCGGGCCGATGGTAATGTTGGGGACGAAATGGCCGTCCATGACGTCAACGTGAATATAGTCGGCGCCGGCGGCGTCGACGGCTTTGACCTCTTCGGCCAGGCGGCCGAAATCGGCGGAAAGAATCGAAGGGGCGATCTTGATCATTGACTGGCTCCTGGGAGGGAATGCTTCTTCTATGTATCATGACCGGGCCGGGAATTGAACCTGAATCCGGCGGCCCGAAACAGGCATCAGGGTATGCGCCGGAAACGGGCGGCGAAGAAACCGTCCAGCTCCGGGTGGCCGGGCCAGGTCGCCAGACGGCCTTGCTGGTCGAACAGGGACGCCCAGTCGGGAAAGAGCGGCCGAAGATCCTCGAGAACGAAGTCCGGGTGCGCCGCGGCAAACCGGTCAACCACCTGCACCGTCTCTTCCGGAGTGGTGGTGCAGACTGAATAGAGCAGGCGGCCGCCGGGACGGACCAGCTCGGCGGCCCGGTCGAGAAGAATCCTTTGCAGCTCGGCCATCCGCGCCGGATCTCCGGCCCGGCGCCGCCAGCGGATCTCCGGATTGCGGCGCAGCACCCCCAGTCCGGTACAGGGCGCATCGACCAGCACCGCATCCAGGCTGCCGCTTGCGAGCCAGTCCGGTTTCCGGGTCATGTCCCAGACCCGGGCCCGAATCCCCCGACAGCCCAGGCGTTCGGCTCCCCGCCGGATCAGCTCGACCCGCGCCGGATGCAGGTCGAGGGCGTGGATCTCGAGCCGGTTGCCGCCGAGGGCGGCCAGGTGCGTGGTCTTGCCGCCCGGCGCGGCGCAGGCGTCGAGCAGCGTCTCACCCGGTTCGGGCTGCAGCAGGTGCGCCACCAGCATGCTCGCTTCGTCCTGCGGCTGAAAACTGCCGGCGGGCAGCAGTTCGAAAGCACGCCGGCTCTCGAACTGAAACCCTTCCGAAGCGAACCGGCATCGCGACCAGGACAGCCCAAGTGAAGATGCCAGCTGGCCGAACGCCTCCGGCGACTGCACCAGGGTGTTGCAGCGAACACTCAGCGGCGCCGGCTGCAGCTGGGCTTCGGCCAGCCGGCGGGCGGTGTCGAAACCATGGGCGTCCAGCCAGCTTCGGGCCAGCCACTCCGGAAGCGAACAGGCATGGACCAGAAAGGAGAGGTGCTGCGCCCCTGGATCGGGCCACTGCAGTTCGGGCTGGGTGCGCAACAGACCGCGCAACACCCCGTTGATGAAGCCGGCGGCCCGCTGCAGGCCGAGTCGTTTGGCCAGGTTGACGCTGGTGTTGACCGCGGCGGCATCCGGAATCCGCTTCAGCTCAAGGAGCTGGTAGACGCCGATCCGCAGGATCTGCAGCACCTTCTCTTCAAGCCTGGCCAGCGGCTTCCGGCACTGCCGGGCGAGAACGTAGTCGAGCCGTCCCCGCCGCCGCAAAACGCCGTAGACCAGTTCGGTCAGCAGCCCGCGGTCGCGCGGATCGATGTGCGGATGGCGGCGCAGGATTTCGTCGAGCGTCAGGTCGGCATAGCCCCCCCGCTCGACCCGCAGCAGGATCTCCAGGGCCAGGTGGCGCGGGTCGGTTTCGGGTCGGGACATGGCGCGAAGCCTTTGCAAGAAAAACGGGTCGAAAAACGGCGAATCCGGTGCCGAAGGCCCCTCAGCCGAGAACCATGCTCTCCAGGCGGCGGATGCGCTCCTCCATCGGCGGATGGGTGGAAAAGAGGGTGGCGATACCATTTCCCTTGAGGGGATTGACGATGAACATGTGCGCCGTCGCCTCGTTGACCTGGGGCATGGGCAGACGCCGGTTGGCGGCCTCCAGCTTGCGCAGGGCGTTGGCCAGACTCAGGGGATTGCCGCAGTACTGCGCACCGGTGGCGTCGGCCTGGTATTCCCGCGAACGGGAAATGGCCATCTGCACCAGCATGGCGGCGATGGGCGCCAGAATCATCATGCCGATGATCGCCAGGGGATTGCTGTCCTCGTCGTCGCGGCCGCCGCCGAAGATCAGCGCCCACTGGGCCATGTGCGCCAGCCAGGAGATGGCGCCGGCAATGGTGGCGGCGATGGAGCCGATGAGGATGTCGCGATTCTGCACATGCGCCAGTTCGTGCGCCATCACGCCCATCAGCTCGTCGCGGGAGAGAATCTGCAGGATGCCCTCGGTGGCCGCCACCACGGCATGTTCGGGATTGCGGCCGGTGGCGAAGGCGTTGGGGGTCGACTGCGGCAGGATGTAGACCCGCGGCATCGGCAACCCGTTGCGCTGGCAGAGTTCGGCAACCACCTCGTACAGCGGGCCGCTGTGCACCTCCTGGCCGCGATACATGGCAATGACGATCCGGTCGGAGAACCAGTAGCTGCCGAAATTCATTACGCCGGCCATGACCAGGGCGAAGGTGGCGCCGCCCTGACCGCCGATGGCGCCGCCGAGGGCGACCAGCAGCAGGGTCATCAGGGTCATCAGCAGGACGGTCTTCAGTGTATTCATCAGGGTTCACCTCGTCGTTTTTTTCGGATTGGAATGCAGTGGCAGAAAAAAGATAGGGTTTGCTGCGCCGAAAATCAAGATCATGCCGGCAGAACATGCTCGTCCAGCACCTGCCGCACCTCGTCGAGCACGATGTGGGTGTTGAAGCAGGGACCGTTGGGACGGTGGTTGAGCACGCCGATGACCGGCAAGGGATAGGAATCGCGGATGCCGGAGGTCAGGTCGCGTTCGCAGGCCACCGCCAGGATGAAGGTCGGGCGCTTGTCGACGATGATCTTGCGCGCCAGAGTGCCGCCGGTGGCGACGGCGATATCGATCCCCCGCTGCTGCGCCACCTCCGCCAGGCCGCTGATGTCGCAGCGCCCGCAGCGAACACACTTGCCGATGTCGCCGGTGATCTTGATGCCGCAGTCGAAAAGCTGAATGCAGTGCGGCAGCAGGATCAGCGCCTTTTGCGGCGGTACCCGCAGCTTCTTGGCCCGCACCAGCTGGTTGTTCAGGGCGATGAACGACTGCTGCAGGGTGTCCCGGTCGATGCCGAGCAGCTTGCCGAGATTGATGATCGCCGGAAACATGTAGCGGATGACGATCTTGCGCAGCCGTTCGGAAAAGAAGAGATCGCGGCCGGTCAGCAGAGTCAGCACCAGCAGGCCGAGGCCTCCCAGCACCAGCAGGGAAACCAGCGCCAGCAGACCGCCGAAAAGGGTCGGCAGCAGGGGGTGGATATTGGCCAGCCCCACCGACGGCACATACCAGAGCAGAAAGGCCAGCACCAGCACCAGCAGGCTGGCTCCGCCCATGAGCAGGATGAAGAGCCGCTTGCGCGGTTTGAAGTCTGCCTCAGTCATCCGTTGTCCGGTTCCGGCCGAAACGGATTCCCGGCGTCAGCGGGCAGCCGCGGAGAAAATCGGCCGCCGGCATGCGCCGCTTGCCGGCCAGCTGCAGCTGCCGCACCCGCAGCGCGCCTTCGCCGCAGGCGATCACCAGCCCGTCGTTTTCGGCGGCCAGCAGGGTCCCCGGTTCGCCATCCGCCTCCTCCACCGAAGTGGCGGCCAGCTTGAGCAGCGCCCCGTCGAGCCAGGTATAGGCCGAAGGCCAGGGGTCGAGCCCCCGCACCAGGTTGTGCAGCCGGGCGGCGGGCTGCCGCCAGTCGATTTCGCCGTCCTCCTTCTTCAGCATGGGTGCGTAGCAGCTTTCGGCATCGTTCTGCGGAATCCGCTCGAGGGTGCCGGCGCAGAGCCGCTTCAGAGTCTCTTCCATCGCCGCGCGCCCGAGCTGCGCCAGCCGGTCGTGCAGCTGCCCGGCGGTTTCGTCCGGTCCGATCTCGAGGCTCATCTTCACCAGCATGTCGCCAGTGTCGAGCCCCTCGTCCATGAACATGGTGGTGACCCCGGTGACGGACTCGCCATCGATGATCGCCTTGTTGATGGGAGCGGCACCGCGGTATTTCGGCAGCAACGAAGCATGAACGTTGATGCAGCCGTAGCGGGGAATCTCCAGCACCGATTTCGGCAGGATCTGGCCGTAGGCGACCACCACCACCAGATCGGGACGCAGCTTTTGCAGCTGCCCGACCGCTTCCGGACGCCGCAGTCGCTCCGGCTGAAAGACCTCAATACCATGCTTTTCGGCCAGAAGCTTGACCGGTGGCGGGGTCAGCCTGCGGCCGCGCCCGCTCGGACGGTCGGGCTGGGTGAAGACACCGACCAGGTTGCAGCCGGCGGCGAGCAGGCCTTGGAGGGTCGGGCAGGCGAAGTCGGGGGTCCCCATGAAAACGGTGCGCAGATCGGCCGGCTGCATCAGAGCTGTTCCTCCAGTTGCTCGAGAATTTTCTGGTACTTCTTGCGAAAAAGGCTTTTCTTCAGCGGTGAGAGATGATCGACGAAGAGAATGCCGTCGAGATGATCAATCTCGTGCTGAAAGCAGATGGCCAGCAGCCCGTCGGCGTCCATCTCCCGGCTTTTACCGTCGAGGTCCTGAAAGCGGACCCTCACCCGGGCCTGACGCTCGACCCTGGCATAGTAGCCGGGGACCGACAGGCAGCCCTCCTCCTCGCAGCAGGAACCTTCGCCGGAAAGGATTTCCGGATTGACGGCCACGATCGGCTGGCGTTCCTCCTTCGGGCCGCAGTCGAGAACGATGAGACGGCGCGACACCCCGACCTGGGGCGCGGCCAGACCGACTCCAGGCGCGGCGTACATGGTTTCAAGCATGTCCTCGGCCAGCTGCTTCAGCCCGGCGTCGAATTCGGTCACCGGCTCGGCCACCTGTTTCAGCACCGGGTCCGGATGTCTGTGGATTTTCAACAAGGCCATGACGGCTCCCGCAACGGGCCGTACTCCGGCCCGTATCCTGGATTTTCCCTTCGGGTTCAACCTTTTTATCCTACGTTTCCGACAGGCGCCAAGTCAACCGCCGTCGCGGTCCCAAATCCACCACCTGTTTACGGCGCCTAATCCCGAAATGGGTGGACTTGGGCCGGCAGCGCCCCCTTGCCAGCGTATACGATTTTGACTATAGTCTTCCGGATTGCCGGCAGACGGGACCACCCCAACCTGAGCGACAGCCGCCGCGGGTCCTTCTGGCCGATTGCTTGTGTCAATGATGGAGAGAGAGATGCGTGAACAACTGATTTCGGCCGGGCTCTGGGATCCGTCCAATCCCAACAACCCGGCCCGCAGCATCACCGCCGCCAGGCAGGTGATGCGCCGCCTCGCAGTCCGCTTCCGCTACCAGGGGCAGGACGCGAAGGGGCATTACGAGTACGTGGTCTACGAACCGCAGACCGGCTCGACCATCGCCACCGGTCGCGGTGAAACCCCGGCCATCGCCATCTGCCGGGCGGCTCTGCAGGCCCGCAGGCGCAACTGATCCTCCCAAGCCCGCCCGGCACCGCCGGCAAACCGCTCTTCCTGCCGCTGTCGGCAGACCGCACCGGCCTGCCCCAGCCTGGAAACAGCCGCTGCCGGCAGGTGCACACGGATCCAGCAGCGACTCCCTTCATGCCAGCCTGAAATCCCGGTCTTCGATCGTGCCGGCGAGAAGCCGCGCTAGCGCCGTTCGATCCGCTCCAGCAGCTCACCACCGGGTCCGCGCAGTTCGACCAGCAGGGGCATTTGGCCGACCACGTGGGTGGAACAGCTCAAGCAGGGGTCAAAGGTGCGGATCCCGTGCTCGATGCGGTTGAGCAGGCCTTCCTCCAGCCTGCCGTCGCGGATAAAATGCCGGGCAAGCTGGCGGACGGTGCGGTTCATGGCCAGATTGTTCTGGCCGGTGGCGATCAGCAGGTTGACATCTTCGAGAATGCCGTCGTCATCGACCCGGTAGCGGTGAAACAGGGTGCCGCGCGGCGCTTCGCTGACGCCGATGCCGACATTCTGGTTGACATCGGCCCGGCTGCGAATGTGATGGTCGACCAGAATCCCGTCCGCCAGCAGCTCCTCGATCCGTTCCAGGGAAAACAGAATCTCGATCAGCCGGGCGTAATGATAGTAGAAGCTGCCGGTCACCGGCCGGCCGCTGCCGCCGTAATGCCGGAACTGACGCAGCTCCCGGTCAGCGCGCGGGGTCCCGGCGAAGTCGCAGACGTTGAGACGAGCCAGGGGGCCGACCCGGTACATGCCGCGATCGTCCTCCAGCCCCAGGGGGCGGTAGTAGGGGAACTTCAGATAGGTCCAGGGCTGTTCGGCCTCGGCAATGATCTCTTCATAGCGTTCCGGTTCCAGTCCGGCCTCCAGCACCCTGCCCTCGGCGTCGATCACCCGCACCAGACCGTCGTAGTGCTCCAGCCCTCCGTCCGGACCTACCAGGCCGAGAAAGAGGCTGGGGAAATCGCCGTAGGCCGGCAGCTCGTCGTGGAAACGGTCGAGGGTCTCCTTCATCAGATCGAGCGCCCGATCGACGGTCCGGTACATTTCGGGAAGCCGGCCAAGAAGGCGATCCCGTTCGGCGGCCGCCAGGGGACGGCGCACGCCGCCGGGAACCGACCAGGATGGATGGATGCTGCGCTCGCCGAGGGCGCGGATCAACTGCTGGCCGAAGCTGCGCAGACGGATGCCGGCGCGGGCCAGCTCGGGCCGCTCGCGGATCAGGCCGACCAGGTTGCGGCTGGCGGGATCGGCATCCATGCCCAGTATCAGGTCGGGACCGGAGAGCAGAAAGAAACTCAGGGCGTGGCTCTGCACCAGCTGTCCGTAGTTCATCAGCCGCCGCAGGGCGACCGCCGTCTCCGGGGTGCGCACTCCGAGGATGGCGTCGCCGGCCTTGCTCGAGGCGATCAGATGGCTGACCGGACAGATGCCGCAGACCCGGGCGGTGATGCCTGGCATCTCCCAGAAGGAGCGGCCGATGCAGAATCTTTCGAAGCCGCGAAATTCGGTGACGTGAAAGCGGGCATCGGCCACCTGCTGCTGCTCATCGAGCAGGATGGTGATCTTCGCATGGCCTTCGATGCGGGTGATCGGTTCGATGGTGACGGTTCGCGACATGTTTCCCAGTCCTCAGCCAAAGGTTCGCATGGCAGCATCGAGCGCGACCGGCTCGCCGTCGAGCAGGGCGGTGACGACGGCGGCGATCCGCTCCGGCGAGGGCGGACAGCCGGGCAGACAGACATCGACGGCGATCGCCTGATGCAGGGGCAGCGCCTGCTGCAGCAGCGCCGGCAGATCCTTCAGCGCCTCCTCGCCGATCGGCGCCCTGGCCTGGCGGTAAACGGCGGTCAGCAGATCACGAACCGGAATCCGGTTGCGCATGCTGGTGACGTTGCCGGTGACGGCGCAATCGCCGAAGCCGACCACAACCCGGCTGTTGCTGCGAATGATGCGTGCCAGCTGGAGATTGTCCACGTTGGTGACCGCCCCCTCGACCAGGGTCAGATCGACCTCCTCGGGAAACTGCTTGGCATCGACCAGCGGCCCGTAGACCAGATCGACCCGCCCGGCGAGCTCGATCAGCAGCTCGTCGAGGTCGAGAAAGCTCATGTGGCAGCCGGAACAGCCTCCGAGCCAGGCCGTGGCCAGGCGGATCTTGCGCTTGTCGGTTGTCATCGGCTTCTGTCCCCTCCCTTCAGCGACGCCACTGGCGCTTCTCGCGCCCGTCGAGAATACGCCGCAGAAAACGCGATTCCTTCTCCATTTCGCCGACCGACGCTCCCTTGTCGAACAGGGCGCCGGTCGGACAGACCTCGACGCACTTGCCGCATTCGGTGCAGCTTTCGCTCTGTCCCCAGGGGCGGTTGAGATCGGTGATCACCCGGCTGGCGATGCCGCGACCGGCAACGTCCCAGGTATGCGCCCCCTCGACCTCGTCACAGACCCGGACACAGCGCAGGCAGAGCAGGCAGCGGTTGTGGTCGACACCGAAGAGCCGGTGGCTGGTGTCGAGGCCGAGGTCGGGATTGAGATAGTCGTAGCGCACGCGATCCATGCCGAGTTCGGCCGCCAGGGCCTGCAGCTCACAGTGGCCGTTGCTGACGCAGACGGCGCAGGTGTGGTTGCGCTCGGCGAAGGTCAGCTCGAGAATCATCCGCCGGTAGCGGTCGATCCGCTCGTTGTGGGTAGTGACGACCATCCCCTCGACCGCCTCGGTGGTGCAGGCCGGCAACAGACGCGGACTGCCCGCCACCTCCACCAGGCAGAGACGGCAACCGCCGCGGGCGCTCAGTCCGTCGAGGTGGCAGAGGGTCGGCAGGTCGATGCCATGATCGCGGATGGCCTCCAGCAGCGACTGGCCGGAGCGGGCACTGACCAGTTCATCATTGATCGTCAGGGTGATGACCGGCATCGGTTCTCTCCTTGAACAGGGTCAGGACATGGGCATGTTCGGGCAGCTTGAGCAGGGGAATTCGGTCGAGGTTGCAGACACCGGCCGGGCATTGCCGGTCGACGATGTGGGCCAGGTACTCGTCGCGAAAGTACCTGAGCGTGTTGAGCACCGGATTGGGGGCGGTCATGCCGAGACCGCAGAGACTGGTTTCCCGCACCAGCTCGCAGAGCTGCTCCAGGGTGGCGAAATCTTCCATGGTGGCGCTGCCGTCAGTGATGCGGCCGAGCAGGCGACGCATCTCGACGGTACCGACACGGCAGGGAACGCACTTGCCGCAGCTTTCGTCCATGCAGAAATCCATGAAGAACTTCGCCACGTCCGGCATGCAGCTGCCCTCGCCCATGACGATCAGGCCACCGGAGCCCATGATCGAGCCGAGCTCCTTCAGACTCTCGTAGTCGACGGGCGTGTCGAGGTGCTGTGCCGGAATGCAGCCGCCACTCGGACCGCCGGTCTGCGCCGCCTTGAAGCGACCGCCGTCTGGCAGACCGCCGCCGATCTCGAAAACGATGTCCCGCAGGCGGATGCCCATCTCGACCTCGATCAGTCCCGAATTGACCACTTCGCCGCATAGCGCGAACACCTTGGTCCCCCGGCTCTTGCCGGTGCCCATGGCGGCGAACCATTCGGCGCCGCGGCTGATGATCGGGCCGACGTTGGCATAGGTTTCGACATTGTTGATCAGGGTGGGAAATCCCCACAGCCCCTTCTGCGCCGGATAGGGCGGACGGGGCACCGGCTGGCCGCGCCGGCCCATGATCGACTTCATCAGGGCGGTCTCCTCGCCGCAGACGAACGCCCCGGCGCCGATGCGCAGGTCGATGCGGAAATTGAAGTTGCTGTCGAGGATGCGACTGCCCAGCAGGCCGCGCCGTTCGGCCTGCCGGATCGCCGCGGCCAGACGGCTGGCGGCGAGCGGATATTCGCCGCGCACATAGATGTAGCCCTGCTCGGCACCGACCGCGTAGCCGGCAATGGCCATCCCCTCGAGCACCCGGTGCGGATCCGACTCCATGATCGTACGGTCCATGTAGGCTCCGGGATCGCCCTCGTCACCGTTGGCGACGACGAATTTCCGCTCGGCCGGCGCCTTGCGCACCAGGTTCCACTTGACCCCGGTCGGATAACCGCCGCCGCCGCGGCCGCGCAGCCCGCTCTGCTTGATCTCGGCGCAGACCTCTTCCGGGGTCATCTCGTGCAGGGCGTGCGCCAGGGCCGCGTAGGCGCCATGGGCGATGCTGTCCTCGAGCCGCTCCGGATCGATCCAGCCGCTGTTGGCCAGAACCACCCGGGTCTGGCGGGTGAAAAAGGGCAGGTCCGGATCGAGTGGCGCAACCTGCGGCGGCGCCAGTTCCAGCGCCTGCAGCAGAATTGCCCGGGCCAGCTCCGGCGTCACCCGCTCGAAGATCTGCTCGTCGCCGTCGGCCCGGCGCAGCCGGAGCAGCGGTCCCCGGCTGCAAGGCCCCATGCAGCCGGTCGCCACGATCTCCAGCCGGACGGCCAGATCGCGCTCCCGGATCAGCTCTTCCAGCGCGCCTCGCACCTGCTGCGCCCCGGCAGAAAGACAGGGCGTGCTGTAACAGAGAAAAATCCGCAGCAGCAGCTGTCGCTGGCGCTGGCGCTCCTGCTCGGCCACTGCCGCCAGATCCGCCGGGTTCATCCTTCCTCCTTCACCGGTTCACGGTCGTTCAGCCGTCTGTCGACCGTCTCAAAGGCCGAGGTCGCCGTCTGCCTGCCGAGCACCTCGCCGTCGAGGGTCAGCATCGGCGCCAGGCTGCAGTTGCCCAGGCAGCGCGCCGTCATCAGGCTCAGCCTGCCGTCGGCGGTCGTCCCACCGGCCTTCACCCCCAGCTCCTCTTCCAGACGGGCGACGATCTCGCCGGCGCCTTTGACGTAGCAGGCGGTGCCGAGGCAGACGACGCAGGTATGGTCGCCCTGCGGATCGAGGGTGAAGAAGTTGTAGAAGGTGGCGACCCCGTAGACCCAGCTCGGCGGCAGCCTGAGCTGCAGCGACACATAGTCGAGGATCTCCTCGTCCAGATGGCCGAAAGCCTCCTGCGCCGCGTGCAGCACCTCGATCAGGGCATCCTGCCGGTACTGAACCTTTTTCAGCGATCTGTCGATCAGCCGAAACCTGAGTGCATGGCCGTCTTCATCGCGGGACGAAACGGTCAGGGGTTTGCTCATCCGCTCTCTCCTGGCTCGACAGTCGGCTTCCGGCCTGCTTTGGCGGAAGCTGTTCGATCTTCTATCGACCGGGGGATGTCAGGGGCTTAGAAAAAAGACGAGCAACGGGAAGGGAAAAAAGAAGGCGCCGACCTTCGGCCGGCGCCTTGCGTTGTCTGGACTATCCGGAACGAAACCTCAGGGCTGCCAGACCTTCAGCAGCGCTTCGGCCATCTCCGCCGGCGAATCGGCGACCGAAATGCCGCACTCGCGCAAAAAGGCCTTCTTGCTGGCCGCATCGCCCTTGCCGCCGGAGATGATGGCGCCGGCATGACCCATGCGCTTGCCCTTGGGGGCGGTGGCACCGGCGATGAAGGCGGCGACCGGCTTGCTCATGTGGTCGCGGACGAACTCGGCGGCCTGCTCCTCGGCGTCACCGCCGATTTCGCCGATCATGATCACCGCCTCGGTCTCGGGATCCTCCTCGAACATCTTCAGCACTTCGAGATGGCTGGTGCCGTTGACCGGATCGCCGCCGATGCCAACACAGGTCGACTGGCCGATGCCGCGGGTGGTCAGCTGCCAGACCGCCTCGTAGGTCAGGGTGCCGGAACGGGAAACGACGCCGACCGGACCCTTCTTGTGAATGTAGCCGGGCATGATGCCGATCTTGCACTCTTCCGGGGTGATGACGCCGGGGCAGTTCGGACCGACCAGGCGGCTGTTTTTCCCTTCCATGAAGCGCTTGACCTTCACCATGTCGAGCACCGGCACGCCCTCGGTGATGCAGATGACCAGCTCGATGCCAGCGTCGACCGCCTCCATGATGGCGTCGGCGGCACCAATGGGCGGAACGTAGATCACCGAGGCGGTGGCGCCGGTTTCGCGCACCGCCTGCTCGACGGTATCGAATACCGGAAAGCCGTCGATGGTGGTACCACCCTTGCCGGGAGTGACGCCACCGACCATCTGGGTGCCGTATTCGCGGGCGCCCTGGGCGTGAAAGAGCCCGGTGGCGCCGGTGATGCCCTGAGTAATGACCTTGGTATCCTTATTGACAAGAATGCTCATCGCTTTCTCTCCTTAGCCGTTGACAGCCTTGACGATCTTTTCCGCCGCATCCGCCATGCCGTCGGCACTGACGATGTTCAGCCCCGATTCGGCCAGCATCTGCTTGCCCTTCTCGACATTGGTCCCTTCCAGGCGAACCACCAGCGGCACCGAAACGCCGACCTGCCTGGCCGCGGTAATGATGCCGGTGGCGATGACATCACACTTCATGATGCCGCCGAAGATGTTGACCAGAATGCCTTTCACCTTTTCGTCGGAGAGAATGATCTTGAACGCCTCGGTGACGCGCTCGATGGTGGCGCCGCCGCCGACATCGAGGAAGTTGGCCGGCTCGCCGCCATAGTGCTTGATGATGTCCATGGTCGCCATCGCCAGGCCGGCGCCGTTGACCATGCAGCCGATGTTGCCGTCAAGGGCGATGTAGGAGAGATCGTACTGCGAGGCCTCGATCTCCATCGGATCCTCTTCATCGTAGTCGCGCAGATCGCGGATGCGCAGATGACGGAAGAGGGCGTTGTCGTCGAAATTGAGCTTGGCGTCGAGGCAGAGCAGGTTGCCTTCCTTGGTCTGTACCAGCGGATTGATTTCCAGCAGCGAGCAGTCAGCCTCGACAAAAGTCTTGTAGAGGCTCTGGAACAGGGGGACCGCCTGCTTGACCTGCGGCGGCGCGAAACCGAGCTTGAAGGCGACCTTGCGCGCCTGGTAGCCGGTCAGTCCGGTCAGGGGATCGATCGACTCGAAAAAGATTTTCTCGGGGGTCTTGGCGGCGACCTCTTCGATGTCCATGCCACCTTCGGCCGAGGCCATCATGGTGACCCGGCTGGTAGCGCGGTCGACCAGGAAGGAAACGTAGAATTCGTCGGCGATATTGCAGCCGGCCTCGACCAGCACCCGTTTGACCACCCGGCCTTCGGGACCGGTCTGGTGGGTGACCAGGGTCATGCCGAACATGCTGCGGGCAATCTCCTTGACCTCGTCCGGAGTCTTGGCGATCTTGACGCCGCCCGCCTTGCCGCGGCCGCCGGCGTGAATCTGGGCCTTGACCGCCCAGGGGCCGTCGCCCAGACGCCGCGCCCAGTCGCGGGCGGAATTGCTGTTGTAGACCACGTGTCCCTCCGGAACCGGCACGCCGAAATTCCGCAGGATCGCCTTCGCCTGATACTCGTGAATGTTCATAGGCTCCTCACCTGACTCAAGTGGGTTGGAATGATTGCTCCGGTCATGGGGCCGGCACCTAGAAAACCAACCGGCATGGTCCGTGCGCCATGCCGCCGCCTTTTCAAACGATGCTGCTCTCCCCGTCGGCCGTCCTGGCCTGATGACATCTCATCCCCGAATCCGCCTCTGGTCAGACGAATCTGATGAACCATCGACCCTCAGGTCGTCTCGGCCAGGTGTCGGAACCTATACAAAACAATGTTGTAATAATGATTTAACTGGTATACGGCAGGGTTTTAATCCTTTTTTTCCTTTGCGTCAAGATGGTCTGACCATTTTTTTGCCTGCCGGGAGCAGAGAAAAGCCCGTTGCGGCCTCCCCGCCATCAGACCTTTCGAGTCTAGCAGAGATCCGGCAACGGGCCTGTCCCGGCGGCGAAAGGGCTACTTCCCGCTCTTTCTGTGATCGGCGAGAAACTTCTCGATGCCGATGTCGGTCAGCGGATGCCGGGCCAGCTGCTGCATCACCTTGAAGGGAATGGTGGCGATGTCGGCACCGACCATGGCCGCCGCCAGCACGTGCATCGGGCTGCGCACCGAGGCGACGATGATTTCGGTGGTGAAGCCGTAATTGTCGTAGATGGTACGGATCTGGTCGACGCCCTCCATCCCCTCGTGGCCGATGTCGTCCAGTCGGCCGACGAAAGGCGAGACGAAGGTCGCTCCCGCCTTGGCCGCCAGCAGGGCCTGCAGCGGCGAAAAGATGAGAGTGACATTGGTACGAATCCCCTCGGCGGTGAACTGGCTGGTCGCCTTGAGGCCTTCTTCGGTCATCGGCACCTTGATCACGATCTTGTCGTCAATCTTCGCCAGTTCGCGCCCCTCGGCAAGCATGCCCGGCGCGTCGAGGGCGATGACCTCGGCCGAAACCGGCCCGTCGACCAGACCGCAGATTTCACTGATCACTTCCCGAAAATCGCGGCCGCTCTTGGCGATGAGCGAGGGGTTGGTGGTAACACCGTCAACCAGCCCCAGTTCACAGGCCGCCCTGATTTCGTCGACTTCGGCGGTATCGATAAAGAATTTCATCTTTCGTCTCCCTTTCGCTGTGCTTGGTCATTTCTGTCGGCGGTAGGCGTCCCGACATTCGGTACTGCAGAAAAAGGCGAGGCGCCCCCTGATGCGCGCCTGCACCGCGTCGCTGCGCGGCACGTAGGTCCCACAGACCGGGTCCCGGACCATCTCCTCGCCGGCCACCGTCTTTTCCGGTCGCGATTCGACGTCAGCGCCCCGGCCGGCACGAACGATGCGCACCAGGGCCGTCCAGATAACATAGAACAGAAAGCCGAAAATGGCCAGCAGCAGGAGTCGAATCATCGGTCACCAGTCTCCGATCCGGACCACCCCACCCGGACGGGGAAGATTCCGCCAGAGCTGCTCGATGGTAAAAGAGAGCCCCGGCGGGCGGACATCGGGAGCCATTTCGGCCAGCGGTGCCAGCACAAAGCCGCGTTCATGCAGCCGCGGATGCGGCAGGATCAGCTCGGGATCGTCACTGACCAGATCGTCGTAAAGCAGGATGTCGATATCGAGGGTCCGCGGTCCCCAGCGTTCCGTGCGGACCCGTCCGCACGCTTCCTCGATCCGCCGGGTCCGCTCCAGCAGATCGCGAGGCGCCAGAGCTGTCGACAGGCAGACGACCGCGTTGTAGTAGCTGCGCTGCCCGGAAGGTCCTCCCACCGGCTCGGTTTCGTAACAACCGGACACCGTCACCAGTGTCGTCGCCGGCAACCGCCGCAACGCGGACCGGGCCCGGCGCAGATTGTCGAGGCGGGCCCCGAGATTGGACCCGAGCCCCAGATAAACGGTCGCCATGCGGTACTTACGCCCCTTGAAAGTCGCTGCTCCATTAAATCACAGCGCTTGAAAAAGGGTCAACCGGCGGCATTGTCCCCCATCCGCCGCTCAAGCGGCGCCGGCAACGCCGCCGATGAATCGGTAACGGCGACCGAATTCCGAAAGGAGGTGGTGGATGGGAGACGGTTGCCAGTCCGCGGGCGCGCATGCTACAAACACAACCGGAGGAAGCAGCCGATGGGATTCATTCTGACTCTGGCGGTCCACGACCTGGAGCGCACCGAGACCTTCTACCGCGAAATCCTCGGCCTGCGCCTGCATTGGCTCGAGCCGGGAGACCGCTTTCCGCCGCTGCTCATGCTGCCGCAGGGGGATACCGCCATCCTCTTTCGCCAAAGCCGGCATCTCGAGGCCTCCCATCCGGCCCTGTTCCAGAACATCGACCGCCACGCCAAGGGGGTGGGCATGACCCTGGAACTGGACATTCCCGACATCGAAGCGACAGGACGGGCCATCAGGCGCCACCGGCTGCACCTGCTCTACGAGCTCGAAGACGACGAACACGACCGCAAGGAATTCTGGCTGCACGACCCCGACGGCTATCTGCTGATCCTCAGTGCCGCCGACCAGGAGAACAGCTGATGGGCGACCTCGCCATTGAACTGGTTCCCCGCTCCAGGGAGGTTCTGGAGCGCGATCTGGCCACCGTACGGAAGCACTTTCCCCAGGTGAAGACCATCAACATTCCCGACCTGCTGCAGTTTCCCCTGCGCGCCTGGGAAGCCGGGGAAATCATCGCCCCGCAGGTCGGACGGGTCATCCCGCATCTGCGCGCAATCGACTTCGACCTGCAGGCCGACTGGCCGTTTCTCGCCGCCATTCGCCGCAGCGGCTGCCCGGCGGTGCTGGCCATCTCCGGCGATCCGCCGCAGGACATGCTGCACCGTACCTACCGCACGCCGGTCACCGACTTCATCGCCCGACTGAAGCGGGAACTGCCCGGAGTCAAGGTCTACGCCGGCCTCGACCCCTATCGCAGCGGCGTCAAGGCGGAACTCGACTACGTTCACGCCAAGCTGCAGGCCGGCGCCGACGGCTTCTTTACCCAGCCCTTCTTCGACCTGCGCTTCATGGAGATCTGGGCCGACCTGCTGATCGGCCTCGACGTCTGGTGGGGCATCGCTCCGGTGCTGACCGAAAAGAGCCAGGCCTACTGGGAAAACAAGAACAACGGCTTCTTTCCGCCCGACTTCGAACCGACCCTGGAATGGAACCGCCAGTTCACCAAACGCGCCCTGCACTTCGTCAAGGCGCGCGGCGCCAGCGCCTACATCATGCCGATCCGGGCGGACATCAAAAAATATCTCGACGGAATCATCTGAACCGGCCGATTGCCGACTGTCTCAGGGCTCAAGACATCGGGACAGAGCCTTTCCCGGCACCTGGCACCCGGCGCCACGCGCCTTGCGACCGTAGGGAGCAAACGATGCGCTATATCTGCACCAACTGCGGCTACATCTACAACCCTGCCGAAGGCGACCCGCTGAGCGACATTCCACCCGGCACCGGCTTCGACGCCCTGCCCGACACCTGGTGCTGTCCCCTGTGCTATCTCGGCAAGGACGCCTTCGATCCGCTCGACTGACTCTCCTTCTCAGACCAGCTTCGCCGGCAGATTGCCCAGATCGACGTGCGGCAGGGCACGCAGGGTGTCCAGCAGGCGCAGAAACGCCTGATGCTCCGGATGTCCCGGCAGGTGCACCGCCCGCCGCGCATACTCCCGCCGGGAAAAGGTGCCCCAGTTGACCAGGGCGCTGAAATAGCAGCGCGCGCCCAGCCGCCGCGCCAGCCCGGCCAGATCCGACATCTCGCGAAAGTTGTTCGCCTGCACGACCATGCTCAGCTTCAGCGGTACGCCGAGACCGGCAATAAAGGCCAGGTTGCGCAGCAGCCGGTCGAAATCGCCTCCCGGCCGGTTGACCGCGTAGGTCCCGGCGGTCGCAGCGTCGACGGAAATCTCCACCCCGGCCAGCAGCGGATGCAGGTTCGGCAGCGCCCGCCAGTTTTCAGGCGTGAACAACTGCCCGTTGCTGTGCAGAAAAAGCCGCTCCAGGCGCGGACAGGCCTGCCGGTCGATCTGGTGCAGCAGAGTCCGGTAGCCCGGGGCGGCAAAGGGCTCGCCGAATCCGCTCAGGGTTACGTCCACCGCCGTCGGCAGCAGCTGCTCCCGCACCAGATCCAGGATGCGTGCCACCTGCCGCCGTTCGGCCGTGTCGGGGCGGTGTCGGCCAGAACGGCAGCTG
This sequence comes from Geothermobacter ehrlichii, assembly GCF_008124615.1. NCBI lineage: Bacteria > Pseudomonadati > Thermodesulfobacteriota > Desulfuromonadia > Desulfuromonadales > Geothermobacteraceae > Geothermobacter > Geothermobacter ehrlichii. The sequence goes on along the minus strand of NZ_VNIB01000003.1, from coordinate 84,493 downwards.
GGACAGGCGAGATTGCACGCCCGGTCGAAACAGAGATTGAGCCGGGGGGGCGGATAGGTCAGCCGGCTCTCCCCTGCCGCCAGCGCCTCCTGTACCGGCCCCGGCGGGAGGGCGGTCAGCGGTCGCAGCACGCCTGAGGCCCGCTTCAGATGCGGGCAACGCCTGGCGCTGCAGTTGTGGAAGCTGCCGTTGAGAATCGACTTGCGCAACTCGATGGCGACCGGCCCGTTCCAGATTCCTTCGACCGGCTGCTGCAACAGATTGCCGGCCGGACGCTTCAGCCAGGCGGGACAGCAGAGAAAGACCGAGCCGTCGGGATGGATTTCGAACCACTCGAAGGGACGGGTGCAGATCAGAGGGGGGCTGGCCATAGTCGGATCGGGGAAAAACCGGGGACAAGGTGAAAACCGGCGGGTCGTGCCCCGCCAGGCGCCTTCCTTTTTTCAGCGCGAAAAAAGGAAGCAAAAACGCTTCTTTTCTATTTCTGTCGCGAACAACGGCACCCCTTATCAACGCCGCCGCCCAACAAGCCGGCTTCTGCTGCCCCGAAGAGCTGTCGCTCCTTTGACGGGACAAACGGTACCTCGACCCACCGAACCTGCGCAACAGCTATGCCCGCCGCAGGCGTAGGGCCCTTTTCTGCGTCCTCTTTTGGGCCAGCAAAAGAGGACGGCGTCGTCCGGGGGCGCAACCCCGGAATCCACGTCAACCGACCGAAGGTCGCAAAAAAATCATCGCGCCCCGCCAGGCGCCGCTGGCAGACGCAACGCCACAGGCGATCTTGTGACCGCCGCCCTCTCCCTACACCGCAAAATACTTCGCCTGCGGATGATGCGCCACCAGCGCCGACGTCGTCATCTCCGGCACCATCTCACAGTTTTCGGTCAGGCTGACGCCGATGCGCCCCGGCTGCAGCAGCTCGAAAGTCGGGCGCTGCAGTTCAAGATCGGGACAGGCCGGATAGCCGAACCCGAACCGGCTGCCCCGGTAACGCTGCACCACGTAGCCGTCGACGGTCTCCGGCTCGTCCTGGGCGATGCCAAGCTCGAAGCGCATCTTCCGGTGCCAGTACTCGGCCAGGGCGTCGGTCAGCTCGACGCCGAAGCCGTGCCAGAGCAGATAGTCCTTGTAGCTGTCGGCCTCGTAGAGCGCCCGGGTCTTCTCCGCCAGGCGCTCCCCCAGGGTGACGACGAACAGCCCGGCGACGTCGCTGCCCTCGTCGGCGCTGCGGAAGAAGTCGCTGATGCAGCGGTGCGGCGGGAATCCCTGGCGCGGAAAGGCGTAGCGGTAGTCCCGTCCCTCATGTTCCAGCACCAGTTCGTCCCCCTCGCTGCGGCAGCGGAAATAGCCCCAGGCCACCCGGGGTTGGAGCAGTCCTTCGGCCAGCGCCTGGCTGCGGATGCGCTCGTAGGCGGGCAGCACCTCCGTTTGCACCAGCTGCCGGTAGTCCTCGGCCGAGAGCTTGCCGCGGCGGTAGCCCCAGCGGCCACGGAACAGCGCCTGCTCGTTGACGAAGGTGAAGAGCTCCTCCGGGTCGATCGCCTCGGCGATACGGCTGCCGAAGAAGGGCGGCTCGGGAACGGCCACCTCCCGGTCGATCTCCGCTGCCCGTGGCCCCGGCCGACTGCCGGGATCGGCGTCACGCGCCTCCACCCGGGTCGCGACCAGCGTTCCGGCCTCGAACTCGCGCATCGCCTTCAGCCCGGCGAAGGCATCGGCACAATAGACCACCGGCGCATGGTAGTTGGGAACGCACTCCTCGGCGACAAAACGGGCGGTCAGGGCGGCGCCGCCGAGCAGTACCGGCTGGTTCAGGCCGGCGGCCCGGAACTGGGCCAGGTTCTCCTTCATCAGCAGCGCCGACTTGACCAGCAGTCCCGACAGACCGATGACGTCGGGCCTGAGTTCCTTCGCCTTGGCGATGATCTCTTCGGCCGGCACCTTGATGCCGATATTGTAGACCTTGTAGCCGTTGTTGGAGAGGATGATGTCGACCAGGTTCTTGCCGATGTCGTGCACGTCACCGGCGACGGTGGCGAGCAGCAGGCTGGTCCGGCTCTCCCCCTCGACCTTCTCCATGTGCGGTTCGAGCAGGGCGACCGACTGCTTCATCACCTCGGCCGACTGCAGAACGAAGGGGAGCAGCAGTTCGCCGCGACCGAACAGTTCGCCGACCTCGCGCATCGCCGGCACCAGCAGGTTGTTGATGATGTCGAGGGGCCGCCAGCGGCCGCGCAGCTCGCAGAGCAGATCCTCGAGACCTTCCCGCTCCCCCCTGAGAACCTTGCGCCGCAGCTCCTCCTCGCAGAAGGTCCGTTCATCCGCACCGTCTTCCTCCTCTTCCGCCGCCTGCTCGAAATGGGCGATGAAGCGCATCAGGGGCGACTCTTCCCTGTCCGGGTCCCGGTTGTAGAGCAGGTCGAGGCAGACTTCGCGGTCCCGTTCGGAGATCGCGTTGAACGGGATGATCTTGGCGGCGTCGACGATGGCGGTGTTCAGTCCCGCCTCGACCGCCTCGTGCAGAAAGACCGAGTTGAGCACCTTGCGTGCCGCCGGCCGCAGCCCGAAGGAGATGTTGCTCACCCCGAGAGTGAAGCTGACGCCGGGCAGCTCCCGCTTCACCCGGCGGATGGCCTCGAGAGTTTCGATCGCCGCCCCCACCATCTTTTCGTCGCCGGAGCCGACGGTGAAGGTGAGCAGGTCGAAGAGAATGTCCTGCGGCCGCAAGCCGTAGCGATTGACGGCGAGATCGTAGATGCGCCTGGCCGCCGCCACCTTCTGCTCGCAGGTGAGGGCCATCCCCTCCTCGGTGATGGTCAGGGCGACCACCGCCGCACCGTACTTCTTCGCCAGCCGGCAGATGCGGCCGAGGTTTTTGCCGCCATCCTCGAGGTTGATCGAATTGATGATCGCCCGCCCGGGATAGAGCGGCAGCACCGCCTCCAGGGTATCGGGACTGGTCGAGTCGAGCATCAACGGCGCGCGACAGCTTCCGGCGAACTTCTTCACCAGGGTGATCATGTCGCGCTTTTCGTCGCGGCCGGCATAGGCGACGGAGAGATCGAGCACCTGGGCGCCGCGCGCCTCCTGGTCGAGGGCGATCTTCAGGCAGGCGTCCCAGTCCTCGCTCAAAAGCGCCTCGCGAAAGGCCTTGGAGCCGTTGGGATTGCAGCGTTCACCGATCAGCAGCGGCGGAATTTCCTGCTGCAGATCGACCGCCTGGTAGAGACTGGCAACCTGGGCTTTCATCGGCACACCTCCCGCTGTTTCGGCGTCACACCGGCGAGTCTGTCGGCCAGCGCCCGGATATGCTCCGGGCTGGTGCCGCAGCAGCCGCCGACGACGCTGACCCCTTCCTCGGTGACGAACCGGTGCATCTGCGCCGCGAATTCGGCCGGCTCCAGCGGATAGACGGTCCGGCCGTCGACCACTTCCGGCAGCCCCTGGTTGGGGATGCAGGAGATCCGCGCCGGCCAGTTGCGACTCAGATAACGCACATGGCTGGCCATGTCCTGCGGACCGGTGGCGCAGTTGAGGCCGAGGGAAAAGACCGGAAAGGGCTCCAGGGTCGCCACCACGGCGCCGATATCGCTGCCGACCAGCATGGTTCCCTGCTGCTCGATGGTCACCGAAACCAGAACCGGCAGCTCGAGCCCGCCCGCCTCCAGCACCTCGAAGGCCGCCACCAGGGCCGTCTTGGTCTGCAGCAGATCCTGGCAGGTCTCGATGATCAGGCAGTCGACGCCGGCCTCCAGCAGCGCCTCGATCTGCTCGCGGGTCGAGGCGGCCAGCTCCGCCACTTCGATATGCCCCAGGGAAGGCAGCTTGGTGCCGGGACCGACCGAACCGGCGACATAGCGCCCGGCCCGCCCGGCGATCGCCTGGCGGGCGTTCTCGACCGCCAGCCGGTTGATCTCCTTCACCCGGTCCTGCAGGCCGTATTCGGCCAGCACCAGGCTCGAGGCACCGAAGGTGTCGGTCTCGACCACCATCGCCCCGGCATCGAGCATCTCGCGATGCAGTCGGACAATGAATTCCGGTCCGTAGAGGTTGAGGGCCTCGTTGCAGCCTTCGCAGCCTCCCCAGGCCTCGGGCGGAATTACCATCTGCTGCAGGTTGGTGCCACAGGCACCGTCGAAGATCAGTATCGGATGATCGACGAAAGACATACGATAATCTCCTGAACGAAAATCAGGGACAGCTCCCTGCCTTTTGCTTGCGCGGCCGCCCCGGCCTGCCCGGCCGCAGCCGGCGGCCGGTCCGGCGTTCGAGCTCGGCGATCAGCTCCTCGCCGGCGAACGGCCGCCCCGAACGGGTCGCCCGGCGCAGGGCGTCGGCCGCGTCCGGATTTGGGGCGGCGAGAATGTCGCGCCACACCTCCGGCCCCGGGTAACCGGGAAAGGCGGTCGCCAGCGGATCCCGCTTGCCGAGCAGGTGAAAGCGGGCGCTCGACCAGGGCCATTCTTCCGGCCGCCGAACCTTGCCGGCACGCACCGGATTGAGTTCGATATGGCCGACGGCCGTCCGCACCCGCTCCTTCCCGTCGACGACACAGGAAAAATAGCGATTGTGCCAGATCCGGCCGTTGCCGCCATACTTGCGGTTGAGGTACTGGGCGTGGACCAGGCTGACGCTCCCCATCCCCTTGGCCAGCCCCTCGCCGTCGCGGGGAACGGCGAGCAGGTGGACATGATCCGGCATCAGGCACCAGGCCCAGATCGCCAGCCGATACTGATCGCGAAAACGCCTCAGCTGCCCGATGAAGGCAAGGTAATCGCCGACGTCGTGAAAAACCGGCCTGCGATCATGGCCCCGCTGCAGGATGTAATGGGGATAGCCTTCGAGTATGATGCGCGCGGCTCTCGGCATGGCGGCGAATCTAGCACAAAAGATGGGAGCTGTCCCCCGTTTTTGTGCAGGCCCCCCGACTTTTCCCGCTTGCCGTCCCGCCCGGCCGAGGGATGAGGAAGAAAGCCGCGGCCGGTTCTTTTTCTCGGCCCACCGCCTTTTTTCGTGGCACATTTTTGGTATAGTGAAATCGTAACCCAAGTCAGATGGAGGTGGATGTGATGAGCATCTCTGAGCCACCGGACAGGAAAGCCCCACAGCGATGAAATGACACAAACAAAAACCGGGGCAACCCGGAAAAACCCCCATGTGGGGAACCGGCAGTCAATGTGCCGGCATGAGCAACAAAGCCCCGGTCCGCAAGGCCGGGGCTTTTCCTGGATAAAGATAAACCTGTTTACAGCCGAAACGGACATCGGGTACATTCCGCAACAATCTCGCCGGGCGAACAGCCGGCGGGGCAGAGAACCAGAGGAAGATAAGTCGACCCCGGCACGGGGTCGGGAGGGGGACCATCGATGAGAACCACCCTGCTTGCCGTCGCAGCGGCGTTGCTGCTGCTGACGGTTCTGGCGCCGGCCGTTCCGGCCGAAGAAACACTCGTCACCTACGACCTGAACCTGGCGGGCTACCAACCGGGCATGAGCCTCGACGACGCCGCCCTGGTCAGACCCTTTCAGTTCACCGAAACCCTGCCGGCCGGCAATCCCCCCGGCACCTATTTCACCGTCGCCACCATCGACTACCTGAGCATCGACGGGATCGACATCAGCCTGCGGCTCTATTTTCGCGACGACCGGCTCGACAAGCTGATCGGCCGCTTTCCCGCCACAGCCATGAGCAGACTCCACCGGCTGCTGCTGCAGCGCCTCGGCCCGGGGACCGACCTGAGCCGCCTGGTACAGAGAAACGACGGCAGCATCCTCGAACTACCGGTCTGGCGCTGGGACTTTCCGAACGCCCGCATTACCCTGGTCGGTTCGGCCGGCGGCAACGACAGGGGGACCCTGGCCCTGTCGGCCCGTCACCGAAAGAACTGACGCTCTCAGGTTGCCGGATGATGCGGCTTGCGGCGCGGTCGTCGCCGCGGCCGGCGGCGCCGCTTGCCCGCGGTGCGTGCCGACGCCTCGGTCGACGTGCGCCAGGCCTGCAGCAGCTCCCGGTCGTCCAGTCCCGCCCGACAGCAGAGCTCGAAAAACTGCAGCACCTGGGGAAAGGCCGGATGGCGCAAAAAACGCTGGTGCCCCCGGCGGCCCACCCCCTGCCGCAGCCGGTAGCAACCGATCAGCAATTCGGCCGCCTGATGCCGGATGCCGTTGGCGATGCGGAAATGCTGGCAATGCGAACGCAGCAGATGGCCGGCCCGGCCGATGACCTCGCCCAGATTCATCTCCCGCCCGTCACCCAGGCTGTCAAAGAATCGCTGATGGTAGAGCGCGGCCAGAACCTGCGGCTCCGCCACGGCCGTCCCCTCTTCCGGCCGCTCGTCCAGTGCCGCGAGCAGCCGCCTGGTACCGTCGGTCAGCCGGTAGCCGGGAATCAGATATTCGAGCAGACCGAAACGTTCGCACTCGGGCAGAACCGCTGCCGCCACCCGCTGGCGGAACAACTCCATCAGCTCTTCCCGCAACCGGGCCGGTGACGCCTCGGCCAGCAGCGCCGCCCGGGCGCGAATGCCCTCTTCGGCGGCCGGATCGAGGGTGAATCCGAGACGGGCGGCGAACTCGAGAGCGCGCAGCATGCGCACCGGATCTTCGCGAAAACGCTCCAGGGGGTCGCCGATCACCCGGATCCGCTTCTCCCGCAGGTCGCGCAGGCCGCCGACATGGTCGATGACGCTGAAATCGGCAATGTCATAGAAGAGAGCGTTGATGGTGAAATCGCGCCGGAAGGCGTCCTGGCGCGGAGTACCGAACAGGTTCTCGGCATAGTGCGGATTGCTGGCCAAATCGTCCGGCACGTCCTCGGGCGTCGCCTCGCGCCGGAAGGTGGCCACCTCGACCAGCGCCCCGCCGGCAAAGCGGATATGCGCCAGCCGGAAGCGACGCCCGACCAGAAAGCAGTTGCGAAAGAGCTTCTTCACCTGCCCCGGAGTGGCGTCGGTGCCGACATCGAAATCCTTCGGCTGTCTGCCCAGCAGCAGATCCCGCACGCCGCCGCCGACCAGATAGGCCTTGTAGCCGTTGCGGTGCAAACGATAGAGGACCTTGAGGGAGTTTTCATCGATCTGCCGACGCGAAATCGGGTGCTCGGCGCGCGGCAGGATGATCGGCTCTTCGGGCGGAACGTATGTGGGGGGCTCTTCCTTCTTCATCGCAGCTGCGCCTTTTTACCAGAAAGTCGGTCGCCAGGGAAGGGGCTTCAACGATTGAACGGTCGGCCGCAAAACGCTAGAGTAGCCGCATGTCGTCCGAAACGAGAGAAGAATGCCGTCTGCTCGCCCTGCTCGGCGCCACTGCCACCGGCAAGACCCGGGTCGGCGTCTTTCTCGCCCGCGAGCTTGGCGGTGAAATCATCTCCGCCGACTCCCGCCAGGTCTTTCGCGGCATGGATCTCGGCACCGGCAAGGACCTGGAAGAGTACGGGGAGGTTCCGGCCCACCTGATCGACATCCGCGATGCCGGCGAGGAATTCAGCGTTTTCGACTTTCAGCGCGCCTTTCTCGCCGCCTGGGAGGATATCCGGCAACGCCGGCGCTTCCCCCTGCTGGTCGGCGGCACCGGGCTCTACCTCGACGCGGCGCTGCGCGGCTACCGCCTGGTCGAGGTGCCGGAAAATCCCCATCTGCGTCGGGAGCTGGCCGTCTGCACCGACGAACAGCTCCGCGAACGGCTGCAGAAACTGAAGCCGCACCAGCACAACACCACCGACCTTGAAGACCGGCAACGACTGATCCGCGCCATCGAAATCGCCGAAGGCGAAGCGAAAGCCACCGACAGCCTGCCTCCCTGGCCGGCCATGCGGCCGCTGGTCTTCGGCCTGCGCTGGGACCGCCGGAAACTGCGTCACCGCATCCGCCTGCGCCTGGAACAGCGCCTGAAACAGGGCATGATCGACGAGGTCCGCCGGCTGCACGCCAACGGCGTCGACTGGAAGCGGCTCGAATACTACGGCCTGGAATACCGCCATATAGCCCGTTTTCTGCAGGGGCAGACCAGCTACAACGACATGCTGCAGCGGCTGGCCGGCGACATCGGCCGCTTCGCCAAGCGGCAGGAAACCTGGTTCCGGCGCATGGAGCGGCAGGGAATCGCCATCCACTGGGTCAACGGCGAACACGATCCGGAACGGACCATTGCCGAGCTGCTGGAACAGGAAGGCTGGCGCGCCGCCGGCGCGGTCCTGGTGCGCCAGCGATGAGCATCGACCTGTCCCGCTATCGCAAGCGCCTGCTCATCGGGCCCTGGCGGCTCGAGGGGTCGACCGCCGACCATCTCGACGGCGCGGTGGTCATTCCCGCCTGCGGCGAGTCGGACCACCTGCCGGCCACCCTGGCCGGCCTGGCGGCCAATCCGGAGAAGGAACTGCGCGACTGGCTGGTGGTGGTCGTGGTCAACCAGCCGCCGTCGGCCGACGAGCGCCTGAAGGAGGACAACCTGGCCACCCTCGACTGGCTGCATCGAAACCAAAAGATGCTGCCGCACCTGGCCTGGGTCGACGCCACCGATGAAGGGACGCTGTTTCCGGCCAGGGACGCCGGAGTCGGCCTGGCCCGCAAGACGGGCTTCGACCTGGCCCTCGAACGTTTGCGCGGCCCCGCCGCCATCCTGGTCAGCCTCGACGCCGACACCCTGGTCGAAGACACCTACCTGCCGGCGCTCCGCCGGCATTTCGCCACCCATGCCGCCGGCGGCGCCACCCTCCCCTTCCGGCATCAGCCGGCGGCCGGCGAAGCGGAACAGCGGGCCATCGACCTGTACGAACTCTACCTGCGCCACTATGTCCTCGGCCTGCGCCTGGCCGGCTCCTCCTACGCCTACCACAGCATCGGCAGCGCCTTCGCCTGTCGGGCCGACGCCTACATCGCCGCCGGCGGCATGAACCGGCGCAAGGCGGGCGAAGATTTCTACTTTCTGCAGCAGCTGGCCAAGACCAGCGGCGTCCGTCCCCTGGGCGGAACCTGTGTCCATCCTTCATCCCGGACCTCGCAACGGGTGCCCTTCGGTACCGGCGAGAAGGTCGCCCGGCTGGCCCGCGGCGAGCCGGCCCTGCTCTTCCCGGCCCCGGCCGCCTTCCGCCAGCTGCGCCTGCTGCTCGATTTCGAACCGACGGCCGCAACCCCGCCCGCCGCCGTCCTCGACGCACTGACCGCCGGAGCGCCCGAAGCGGCGGAGTTTCTCCGACGCGAGGGATGGACCGATGTCTGGCCGCGGCTCTGCCGCCAGCATCGCCGTCCGGAGCGGCTGCGCAAGGCCTTTCACGACTGGTTCGACGCCCTGAAAACCTGGCGGCTGATCCGCCTGCTGTCGGCGTCCCATCCGGTCGCCGACCCCGAGGCGGCAGTCCGCGACCTGCTGGCCGCCGCCGGTCTGGACGGCGACGGCGACACCGCCACCCTGCTCGAGAAGCTGCGCCGCCTCGAGAACGACGGGGAGAAAGAGACGCCGCCGGACCGAAAATATGCTATGCTTGCGCCGAGTCCGCCGGCTAGCTGGAAATGAAATGCCACGAGCCCCGGCGAAAGAGCGCAAACCGCGCAACCGAGCGGCCGTTGCCAACGCCCAGACGGGGAGGCTCTCCCATGAACGAGCATCGGGAAGAGAAGCCGGTACAGGCCGACAAGCGACGCAATCTGCGAGCTCCTCTGCTGGTGCGCAAGGTTCGCCTCGAAGAAGGCCGCAAGGTCTTCTTCGGCTACGGCAAGAACCTGAGCCGCGGCGGCATCTATCATCGCTACAGTCAACCCCCTCGAACCCGACACCAGGGTCACGGTCGAGCTGCCGCTTCCCCCGCCGCTCGAAGGCGCGGCTCTCTGCCAGTGCGAAGTCGTCTGGAAACGCCTCTATCGGGCGGCATCCCCCCATGAGCCGGGGATGGGACTGCGCTTTCTCGACCTGCCGGCGGAGACCGGCGACATCATCGACGGCTGGGCCCGACAACAGGAACCCGGCGTCTGACCTTCGTTCGGCCGGCAGGTCGGACGGTCCCTGGCAGGGTGTTGAAAAAACGTGATGAGGGCTGGCGAGACAAGGTGAAAACGGCCGACAAAACGCAGTTTACACGCCAGCAAATGAGCATTTGGAGACCATTTTCAACGCTGTATCGCCAACCGCGATAGTTTTTCAACAGTCTGCTGCTCAATCCAATCAGCGCGTTCAGGAGTTGTCATCTTGCGTACATCGAGTGTCATTCTGCTTCTGGTGGTTCTCATCGGCCTGGTCGCCGGTGGCATCTATTACTTTCGCGATACCGGCGGCCCCGTCGCCAGCCTGACTCCCGACGGCGGCCCAGTCTCCGTACGCCGCCCGCTGCTGCTGGTGGTCGACGATGCCGACTCGGGCCTGAAACGGGTCCGGGTCAGCCTGCGGCAGAACGATCGCGAACTGGTCCTGCTGGAACGCGACTTCGCCCCGGGCACACGGCATCTGCAGCAGAAACTCTCCCTCAAGGGGCTGAAACTGAAGAACGCCCCGCTGCAGATCCGGGTCGAGGCGACAGACACCGCCATCTACCATTTCGGGCAGGGGAACACCTCGGTGCAGGAGTTTTCGCTGCTCTTCGACAGCAGACCGCCCACCATTTCGGTGGTCAGCCGCAGCCACAACCTCAACCAGGGAGGAAGCGGCCTGATCGTCTACACCCTCAGCGAAGAGGTCGAGCGAACCGGCGTCGAGGTCGGAGAACTTTTCTTCCCCGCCTTCCGACAACAGGACGGCCGCTATCTCTGCCTCTTTTCAGCGCCCTGGAACCAGGATCCGAAGAATCTGACCTTCCGGGTGGTCGCCGTCGACCGGGCCGGCAACGAACGGCGATCGGGCTTCTATCACCATCTCAACCGCAAGCCGCGCAACCGGACCCGTATCAACGTCAGCGACCGGTTTCTCGAAACCAAGATGCCAGACTTCCAGGACCAGTTCCCGGACACCGACGACCTGGTGGCGCTCTTTCTCAAGGTCAACCGTGAACTGCGCCGGGCCAACCGGGACCGGCTGAAGGAGATCGCCGCCGAAACCGCCCCCTCGCCCCTGTGGCAGGGCGCCTTCCTGCGTCCCAGGGGGAGCAATCGCGAACCCTTCGCCACCGAGCGCACCTATCTCTACCGGGGACGCAAGATCGACAGCCAGGTGCATCTCGGCGTCGACATCGCCTCGGTCGCCCGCGGCCCCGTGGTCGCCGCCAACAGCGGCACGGTGGTGCTGGCCGAGGAGTTCGGCATCTACGGCCAGTGCGTCATCATCGACCATGGTCTCGGGCTGATGAGTCTCTACGGCCACATGAGCAACATCGAGGTCAATGTCGGCGACGAAGTCACCAAGGGGCAGGAGATCGGCCGCACCGGCGCCACCGGGCTGGCCGGGGGCGACCACCTGCACTTCGGCCTGCTGGTCGACGGCCTGCCGGTCAACCCGGTCGAATGGTGGGACCGCAACTGGGTCAAAAACAACATTTCCCGCAAGCTGGCTGGATCCTGATCGCGGCGGACGGATTGACCGGCGAAACGCTCCATTGCTAGCATGGAATCATCCTTGGACCGATTTGCGGAAGGAGAATCTTCATGCGCTACCCCCTTCTCTTTGCCCTGCTGACCCTTCTGCCCGCGGCGCCCGCTTTCGCTGTCGGCCAGTCCCAGCACCTCGGAGCCCTGAGCACCGACCGGGGAATGGTCGCCTTTCAGAAGGTCATCGAGAAAAAATGCACCGTCTGCCACAGCCGCGAACGCATCGACCGGGCCCTGAGCCGCCGCATCAACATCGGCGTCATACTCGAGAAGATGACCGCCCGCGGCGCCAGCCTGACGCCAGGGGAACGGGAAATGCTCACCGCCTACTGGAAGGACGACCAGTTCGCCGAGGTCAACCGGATCATCCAGCTGCGCTGCACCGGCTGTCACAGCCGCGACCGGATCGACCAAGCCCTGGCCGAGGGCCGCGACCTGAACGCCATCCAGCAGAAAATGATCCGCTTCGGCGCCAACCTGTCCGCCCGCGAGCAGAAGGTGCTCGGCGTCTTCAGCGGCAAGGCCCTCAAGTAACACCCTCCGAAATCTATCTGCAAGCGGGTCGGACGACCCGCCTGCAGTCCCTTCTTCGCGCTTGCCGACCAGCCAGGCCGCTCAACAAGGTCCGGATGCAGGGCATCCGAAATGTCGAGGCATGAGGCGTACTGTTAATCGTACGTCGAATGCCGGGAGATGAGGATGACACCGCCAACAGGCCCTTTTCAGCAGCCTGCGGGTGAAAGCAAACTAATGGCCTGACATCTTGCCCCCACCCCATCCTGCGGCATAATGAAAGAGAACCCTTACATTCCGGCCCTGCCGGGAAAGGAGGTGCCATGCCGCAGGAAATGAAGGTCCAGGAAGCCATCCGGATAATCCTGAAAACCAAGAAGGATCTTTACGGTTTATACCGTGAAGCGAGCCGCAGGGCCGAGCACCCCTCCGGCCGGCAGGTCTTCGCGCGTCTCGCCGACGAGGTGCGCGACAACATGCGGCAGTTCTTCCATCTCTACTACGGGGACGACCTTGGAACCTTCGAGCAGTTCATCGAAACGCCCCCGGCCAGCGATTCGCGGCTGATGGCCGAACTGAAGAACGCGCCGTCCGCCGACCTGCACGACCGGCATGCCCGCGAGCTGGCCCTGCATGAAGAGAAGGAAATCGAACGGCAGCTGCGCATGACCGCCGCCAGGGTGATCGATCCGGTCGCCCGGCAGATTCTGGAACGGGCCGCCGATCAGACGCGGCAGCACCACGACCTGATCGAATCGGAATACGCCCGCACCATGGGCATGGTGCACGAAACCGACATCGACACCTACGTTCGCGAATAGTCGGGCTTGACCCGTACGGCGCAACTGCTAGAATCCTTCCTGTCCGCGACAGCCTGCGGACGGGAGGGTATGGATGCGCTCCATAAAGAACTGGCCCGAGGATGAGCGGCCACGCGAAAAACTGCTGCGCCGGGGCGCCGAGGCGCTCTCCGACGCCGAGCTGCTGGCCCTGGTGTTGCGCACCGGCGACGCCGCCAGCGGCAGCAGCGCCCTCGACCAGGCGCGCGAGCTGCTGAACCGGTTCGGCTCCCTGCGGGCGCTGGGACAGGCCGGCAGCAGCGAACTGCAGCAACAGAAGGGCATCGGGCCGGCCAAGGCCGCCGAGCTGCTCGGCGTCTTCGAGCTGGCTCGTCGCTTTGCCGCCGATCCGCTGCGTCCCGGCGCACGTTACGGCTGTTCGCTCGATGTCTACCGGCACTACCACGAGCGGCTGCGCGACCGGAAGAAGGAAGTCTTTCTCACCCTGCTGCTCGACGCCAAGAACCGGGTCATCCGGGAGATCCAGGTCAGCGAGGGGAGCCTGACCGCCAGCATCGTCCATCCGCGCGAGGTCTTCGCCCCCGTCATCCGCGAATCGGCCGCCGCCGTCCTCTTCATCCACAACCATCCATCCGGCGATCCGACGCCGAGTCGCGAAGACATCGAACTGACCGCCCGTCTGCGCCAGGCCGGCGAGATGATGGGCATCCGGGTGCTCGACCACATCATCATCGGCAACGGCGACTACGTCAGTTTCGCCGACCGGGGGCTGTAGCGCCTTGCCCGTACGATGACAGCCATGCTAGATTGAACCGAGGTGAAACCGGGCGGTCAGAGCCCGGTTTTTTCGTGGCAAGACCATGGTTCTCAATGGAGAGGCGCAGAGGGGGAGAGGACGCAGAGCAAAGAAAACGGGAGAATAACCATCTCTCTTTCTCTCCGAGTCTGCCCCTCTCCATCTTCCGTTCAATGAAATCACAAGCAACCGCATGACTACACAGAACACCAGCAAGAGACCCGAACTGCTCGCCCCGGCCGGCAGTCTCGAGGCCTTTTTCGCCGCCGTCGAGGCGGGAGCCGACGCCGTCTATGCCGGGCTGAAGGCCTTTTCGGCCCGCGCCAAGGCGAAAAACTTCAGCCTGCGGGACATCGAACGGATGACCGGCTACCTGCACGCCGAAGGCCGCCGCCTCTACATCACCCTCAACACCCTGGTCAAGGAAGCGGAACTGCCGGAACTGGTCGACACCCTGGCGGCCCTGGAAGAGATCGGCGTCGACGCCCTCATCCTGCAGGATCTTGCCGTCTGGCGGCTGGCCAAGACCCATTTCCCCGGCCTGGAACTGCACGCCTCGACCCAGATGACCATCCACAACGCCGCCGGCGTGCGCATGCTCGAACGCATGGGCTTCACCCGCGCCGTCCTCGCCCGCGAGCTGACCCTGGAACAGATCCGGACCATCCGGCGACAGACCCGCCTGGAGCTGGAACATTTCGTTCACGGCGCCCTCTGCTTCTCCTTCTCCGGCCAGTGCTTCTTCTCCTCCTACCTCGGCGGTCAGAGCGGCAACCGCGGCCGCTGCACCCAGCCCTGCCGCCGGCGTTACCGGCACAAGGGGAAGGAAGGCTATTTCTTTTCGCCGAACGACCTTTCCGCCATCGACCTGTTGCCGCAGCTGGAACAGGCGGGCATCTGCTCGCTGAAAATCGAAGGACGCATGAAGAGCGCCGAATACGTGCACAACGTGGTGCGCGCCTACCGGATGGTGCTCGACACTACCGGCAAAAGGCGTCAGCAGGCCCTTGCCGAAGCGCGCGAACTGCTGCGGGACTCCTTCGGCCGGACCCCGACCCGCGGTTTTCTCGCCGGCGACAATCCTGCCGACATCGCCAGCCGGCACCGGCACGGCGCCACCGGCCGCTGGCTGGGAGAAATCACCGCCGCCCGGCCGGACGCCATCGCCTTCACCACCCGCGATCCCCTGCAGATCGGCGACCGGGTGCGCGTCCAGCCGGCCAGCGACCAGCCCGGTCGGGCCTTCACCGTCCGCCGGTTGCGAATCGGCCGTCGCCAGGTGCAGAACGTCCCCGCCGGCAGTCAGGTCTGGCTGGCCACCCCCTTTGCCGGCTTCCGCAAGGGGGACGCCGTCTTCAAGGTCTCGTCCCGCCAGGCATTCAGCCTGAGCGAAGCCGCCTGTCGCCGCCGGCTGGAACAGGTCCGGGCCAAGGC
The DNA here is from genome assembly GCF_008124615.1 of Geothermobacter ehrlichii. Taxonomy (NCBI): domain Bacteria; kingdom Pseudomonadati; phylum Thermodesulfobacteriota; class Desulfuromonadia; order Desulfuromonadales; family Geothermobacteraceae; genus Geothermobacter; species Geothermobacter ehrlichii. Next base: position 69,444 of record NZ_VNIB01000003.1, on the reverse strand, counting down.
GGCGCCCCTGAAGCTGCACATCCGGATGCCGGACAACGGCAGTCTGGCCGTGCGGGCGACGGTCGGCCCGGTCGAGCTGGAACGGACCTGGCAGGTGGAAAGCAGCGTCGCGACCGAAAACCCGCTCTCGCCCGCAATCCTGGACAGGATCTTTCGCGCCACCGGCAACGCCCCCTTTGCCCTGGCCGGCCTGAGCTGCAGTAAGCTGCCGCCGGTGGTCATTCCCCCCAGCCGTCTCAAGGCGATCCGGCGCGAATTCTACGCTGAGCTGGAGCAGGCCTTCGGTCGGCAGCGGCAACGACTCGCGCAGGTGCACCGCCGGCAGGCGATCGACGATCTGCTGCCGGAACGGGATGCCGACCGGCCGGACAGAGGGCCGGTCCGCATCACCCTGGTCATCGGCCACAGTCGTGACCTGCACGTGCTGGGACAGGACCATGTCGACCGGGTCGTGCTGCCGCTGCGCGAAAGCCAGGTACAGGACGTGCTTTCCGGCGGTCGCTGGGCCCGCCGGAAGGAAAGCCTGGTCTGGGATCTGCCCTTCATTCTTTTCGACCGGGACCGGGCACGGATCGAGGAGCTGATTGAACGCCTGCTGACCCATGGCTTCGTCAACTTCCGGCTGCACAACCTCGGCCACATCGAGCTGTTCGCCGACCGGCCGCAGGCCCGGCTGTTCGGCAGCTACCGGCTCTTCATCCTCAACAGCGAAGCGGCCCGGGCCTGGCGCGAACTCGGTCTGGCCGAAGGGATGTACGCCGTGGAGGACGATCGCGACAATCTCGCCCGGCTGGCCGGCAAAAAGACGGGGCTTGCCTGCGACCTGACGGTCTACGCCCGCATCCCCCTGCTCACCTCGCGCATCCCGCTGCCGACACTGCAAAAGCAGGGAAGCCTCACCTCCGACCGCGGTGACCGCTTCAGCGTCCAGCAGCAGGACGGACTGACCGTCCTGAGCAGCCAGACCGACTTTTCCCTGACCGGCCATCTCGACGAGCTGGCCCGGCTCGGCTGCCGCAACTGGACCGCCGACCTCAGCCACATCGGCCCCTTCTCTCCCCGCGGCAAGGAGGTGCTGAACGCCCTGCGCCGCCCCAGGGAGCTGCCGGGAACCTCGGCTTTCAACTACGAGTTCGGGATGGAATAAGTGCGGCAGATGCCGCCAGACCTGCGGGAAAACCTGGAGAAAACCTGACCGTACCTGAGGTCCTGGGCGGGCCTTGCAAAACGATTTACCGCTCTCCGTCGCGGCTGCGACCCGGCAGCCGGGGCAGCAGGGTCAGTTCGTCGCGCGAAAAAGAGGCGGACATCTCCGACTGCCCGGGACGCTCCACCACCTGACCGTCCCGGTCGACCAGGGTTTCATCCTCGAGCAGCACCATGCCGGTGCGCTCGATGACCTCGAGCCGGAACTGGTGCAGATAGGCCAGCCGCCGGCAGCGCAGGCGATAGCTGAGGATCATCCAGACCAGGGCGACCACGCCGGCCACCCCGAGAACGACCAGCACCAGGATGAAGAGATAACGGGCCGCCTCGCCACCGGCCCGGGCGACAAAGGCGACAATGGCGTCCAGCTTGTAGACCAGGCCACCGGCCAGCACCAGCAGCAGCAGGGCGACCAGAAAGGGCACCTGGCGCAGGCTGAGCATCGCCTCCTCGAAACGGTTCGGCGGCCGGTCGACTTCACCGTCTGCCGGTGCTTCTTCGCCCGGCATCAGGTACCTGCCGAATCCATAGGCGACAACGCCCAGCAGAAAGGAGATGGCCACCGGCACGAGAAAGGAGGCGATCAGGTAGGCCTTCCAGGGAAAGGCCGTCTGGCCGTCGCCAAGATAGCTGACCCAGCAGAAAAAGAAGATCAGTCCCTCGACCACCGCCAGCAGCAGCAGGTAACCGGAGACGAATTTCTTTATTTCCTGCCGGGTATAGAGTCCGGCGATCCCCCTCAGTCCTTCCCCCGATTGCGGCTTTTCCTGCTCCATCCTCGCACCCTGCCCGTAACGGTTTTCACCAGCTTACCCCGCCCCCGCTTTTGCCGCAAGAGATCACCGTTTCCCCAAATCCACCATTTTTTGCGGACCGAGGGTGCCGGAACGGGTCCAGTTGCAAGGCGACCGACCGATTCGGGCGCAGGCGTGGATCTCACCTCGCCGAGCACCGAAGCGGCAACGTGGCAGATGGGCCCGTTCCGGCAGCCGAATCCCGAAATGGGTGGTAGTTTTGGGGTTTTGGACGCATGACGCCGTTTCGCACCAATAAATGAACAAAAAATAATTTTTTGATCGACAAATTTATTTTCAAACATTTCAAACAGGTTGACGCTATTTTTTCATTTAAAACATTTTTTTACAGATTTCACACGGTTGACAGCCTGGGCCAGTGGTCTTACCATCACCATGAACCTTGACGAAAGACAGACTAAATGCGCATTTTTTCAAGACTTTATTTTCTGGGCAAAAAAAGCGGACGCAGCCACCATCACCAGGTGGCCTGTCCGATTCAGTTCTCGGCCCGGGCTCGCAGAAAGCTCGGCTGGACACGCTTCATCAGCCACCACGGCTTTTAGTCTCATCTCTCCTCCTTTGTAAAACGAAAAGGCCCGCCTGACGGCGGGCCTTTTCGTTTGTGCGCTGACCGGATTGCAAGACATCCAAGATTTCGCAGCAGCAGCGTCCTTTTAAAGGTGCTGAAACGGCATTCAACGCTGCGCCACCTGCCTGTTCTGCGTCGGCTTCCCCAACAGCCAACGGGCCAGATTGACGGCCAGCCGGCGGTTGGCCGCCAGAAAACGGTTCTGAAAGATGGCGTCATCGGCGAAAATGATAAAGCCCCCCTTGCCGAGTGTGCCGGCCACCGCCACCCCGAACCTCTGCATGGCGTCACCACGATTGAGCCGCCGGTTGCGGTCGAGATCGACCCAGGCCCGCGGCCCGGTGCGGGCTATGATGCGACAGCCGGAACCGGTATTGGTCAGTGCCCAGCCGCCATAGATGTTGAAGCCGCGCAAACCCGCCAACACCGGATGAGCGGCCAGGTCGACCACCCGGAAGTTGAGCGGGTCGCCGCCGAGTATCCGGTCCTGTTCGCGGATCACCCCGTTGGAGAAATCGACTCCCAGCCGGTGCAGCAGGGTCCCGACGGGAGGTGCGATATGCAGCATCACCGCCAGACGGCCGCCCCGCCGCAGAAAATCCATCACCGCGTCGATCTCGGCCTCGCTGTAGGGCCGGAAGGCCCCCGACAGTACCAGCGCCTCGGCCTTGTCGAGCATGCCGCTGTCAAGCGGCTGCCGGCTGGTTTCGGCGACACTCCCCTGCTCGATGAGCAGGCGGGCGAAATCGGTCAGATGCAGCGGCCCCTGCCGGTCGATGCGAAACGCCTGGCCATGGGCCTGGTCAAACCAGACCACCGGCTTTTGCGCGGCACGAAGGGACAGGGGCAGCATCAAAAGACAGAGGAACAAGGTCAACCTGAACGGCACGTCGTATCTCCTCGAGACAGAAGATCGCACAGGGTCAAAGCGGCTCGGGATTGCAGAGACATTCCGCCTGCGAGGCATAGGCGCCGCAGTTGCGGCAGGTGAAGTTGGCCTCGCAGGTCAGGCGGTCGATTTCCGCCGCCAGCCCCCGCTCCATCAGCCGGCAGAGGTGGTCGTCATGCGCCTGCGGTCCCTCGCAGCCGGTGCGTGCCATTTCGTTTTCCTTTTTCATCCGGCTCCTCCATTGCGGTAACAGGGTCAGCTTCCAGTATAACCGCCCGTGCCGATTCGCGCAGCTCAGACCTGCCGGTTCCGTCCGGCCATCAGTTCCCGCAGCTGGCCGAGCAGCTCCGCCACCAGGTCGTAGCCCTGCTGCCAGAATCCGGCGTCGGCCAGGTCGATGCCCAGGGGACGCAGCAGATTCTCCGGCCGGTCGCTGCCGCCGTTCTCCAGCAGGGTGAGAAAGCGGGGAACGAAGTCGCGCCCATCTTCCAGGTAGCGCTGGTAGAGGGCGAGAGTCAGCAGCTCGCCGAACACGTAGGAATAGCAGTAGAAACGGGCGTGGATGAAGTGGCTGATATAACTCCAGCCCCAGCGGTAGGGCTCGATCATGCTCACCCTGTCACCAAACAGCCGGGCATTCTCCTCCCACCAGAGCCGGCAGAGATCGTCGGCCGACAGCAGCCCCTCGCTGCGGGCGGCATGCGCCTTCTGCTCGAAGCGGGTCAGCACGTTCTGCCGGAAGGTGGTGGCGATGATCTCCTCCAGCTTGGCACAGAGCAGGCTGATCTTCACCTGCGGATCGCTTTCCCGCGCCAGCAGGTGACGAGTCAGCAGCATTTCGCCGAAGACGCTGGCCGTCTCGGCGAAAGGCAGCGGTGCCTGGTAGTGAAAGAGATTCTGCTTCTGCGCCAGGGCAAAGTGCACCCCGTGTCCCAGCTCGTGGGCCAGGGTCGAGACATCGCGCAGGGTGCCGGTGAAGTTGAGCAGGACGTAGGGCGGGCAGCCGGGATACATCCCGATGCAGAAAGCGCCGCCCGTCTTGCCCGGCCGCGGCGGCACGTCGATGCGCCGCTCGAAGAAGAAGGCATCGGCAAGTTCGGCCATGCGGGGCGAAAAGCCGGCGAAAGCCTCATGTACCAGCTGTCTGGCCTCGTCGAGGGCGAACCGGCGACTCGTCGTTCCGACCGGGGCATAGATGTCGGTATTCTTCAGCTCGTCGTATCCGAGCAGCTGCCTCTTCAGCTCGAAATAGTCCCGGGCCAGGCCGTAGTTGGCCTCGGTGACCGCCATCATCCGTTCCACCATCTCCGGCGAGGTTTCACACTCGAGATGGGTCGGGGTCATCAGGTCGGGGTAGCCACGCAGCTCGGCCTCCTTGCCGTGGTCGAGCAGGATGTTGTTGAAGCAGGCAGTCAGAACCAGCTCCTGCTCGGCATGCCGCTGCAGGAAGGTGGCGAAGGCCCGTTCCCGCACCTGCCGCTCCGGATGATAAAGCAGGCTGAGCAGCTCCTCGCCGGTCACCTCCCGCTCGGCCTCCTCCTCCGGCATCAGAAAGCGGAAACGCAGGCCGGCGGTCAGCTCGTCAAAGAGCTGGACAAAGGCCTCGCGGCCGGACAGGTCCTTGCGCTTGAGCGCCTGCTCGACCTGTTCGCTGAGCGTGTAGGGCGCCTGCGCCCGCAAGCGGTCGAGGTGGTGCCGGTAGGGGGCGACCTCCGGATCGCGGATCAGTTGCTGATAGAGCTCCTGGTCGATACGCAGGATCTCCAGCTCGAAAAAGAGGGTCTGCTCGCTGACCTCGCTCCAGACCTCGCGGGTGCGGGCGACCAGCGCCTTGTGCGCCGCCGGGCCGGAATTGGCGGCGAAGAGCAGCTGGGCGTAGAGGCATGGCTTCAGCAGCAGTGTCTGCAGCTGCTCGCTGGCGCGCAGGGCAGCGGCGAGCAGTTCAGCGCTCAGGTTGTCGGAGGCGATACGACCACGAAAATCGTGCCGGAAACAGCCGGCCAGCTGCAGCGCCTCCTTCAGATCTTCTTCAAGCGCCGGATCCTCCGGCGAGGCATAGAGGGGCGAAAGGTCCCACGCTTGCCCGTCCTGTTTCATGTCGACTCTCCCGTTGAATTTGGTTTGCAGACCGCCGCGACAACACCTGTCGGCAGCGAAACGTCCCAAGTTTACGGATTGCTCCGACGCTGTCAATCGCCGGTGGCCGAATCCTTTCTCCACCTTTTTCTTCAACCATCGGTAAACTTTTTGCCAGCCGGCTCGTCTCAAATGACAGGAGGAACGATCGCCGAGGAGTTGCACCATGAAACGCTGCCCGATATGCCGAAGCCCCAGACGCCATGGTCACCCGGTCTGCCCCTGCTGTGGCCATCGTTGACAGCATCCCGGTCGACGGCTACTCTCGCTCCATGGTCGACCGTGACGAAGAGATTCTGCTGCAGCGAGCCAGGGAAGGCGACGACGAAAGCTTCGCCCGGCTGGTCGAACGCCACATCCAGCCCCTGATCAATCTGGGCTGGCGCATGACCGGCAGCCGTGATCTGGCCGAGGACCTGGCCCAGGAAACCTTCCTGCGCCTGCACCGTTCCCTGGGCAGCTTTCGCGGCGACAGCAGCCTCGCCACCTGGCTCTACCGGACCCTGAGCCGACTGGCCATCGACCATCTGCGGCGGGAAAAGCTGAAACGCAGGATTTTTTTCTTTCGCGGAGCCGACGACGAGGGGAGCGATCCGGTCGAGCTGGCGGCCGATCCCGGGCCCGGGCCGGACGAAGAGCTGCAGGCCAGGGAAAGCGTCCGTCGGCTGCGCCAGGCCCTGCAACAGCTGTCGCCCCAGCAGCGGGCCGTCTTCACCCTGCGGCACGACGAGGGGTTGCCGCTGAAAGAGATCGCAACTGCCCTGGGGCTGAGCGAGGGCACGGTCAAAGCGCACCTGCACCGCGCCGTACAGACCCTTCGGACCAGCCTCGGCGACCTGAAGGGTGCCTGATGCGCGCAAGCACGCCGGCTGCGACGCGTGAACGAAACGGGAGTCGAGAAAGGACAGACGATGAACAGCAAGGACTGTCGGCAACACGACCTGCTTCTCTATCACTACCGGGAACTGAGTGCGGACCGGGCCGCCGCCGTCGAGCGGCACCTGGCGTCCTGCGCCGCATGCCGGGAGGAACTGGAGCGAATCGCGGCCGACCTGGCCCTCATCGGTGACCGGATCAGGCTCTCCGACGAAGAAAAAAAACGATTCGCCCGCCGGGTGGTCGACTCGGTCGGGCAGCGCCGCCAGCGGCGCTGGCTGCCCGGGCCGCTGCCGGCGCTGGCCCTGGGCACCGTCGCCGCCCTCTCTTTGTTGCTGGTCCTCTGGAAACCGGGGACGATACCTGTCCCGCAAAAGACCTCACCCCGGATTCTGGTCGAGATCGACGTTCTCGAACAACTCGACCTGTTGCAGGATCTTGAGCTGTTGCAGGACCTTGACCTGCTGCAGGATCTGGAGGAGTTGGGATGAAAACCGGACCTGCTAGGCGATGGCCGCTGTTTCTGCTGTTGCCGCTTCTGCTGCTGCCGACAGCCGCAGGCGCCGGTGATGAGAAGGCACCCACCAACCGGAAACAGCCGGAAAGCGAAGCGCAACTGAGCGACGAAGACAAAAAAGTGATCGCCCAGATCGAACTGCTGGAGCTGCTCGACCTGCTGCAAGACCTCGAGACCGTCCAGGCTCTGGAGGAGGAAAAACAATGAAGACGTCCCGGATTCTGCTCATACTGACAGCGGCCCTGCTGCTTGCCGCCGGCCAGCCGGCGACCGCCACCGCCCCCCCCGGTTCGAAGCCGCAACTGACCGACACCGAGTCTCCCGCTTTCCGCCAGGCGCTGAAACGCTGGCAACAGCTCACCCCGGAACAGAAGGAGCTGCTGCGCAAGCGCTATCGCCAGTTCAAGCAGCTGCCGCCGGAGCGCCAGCAGCAGATCCGCAAGCGGCTGCAGTGGCTGCGCCGGCTACCTCCGGAAAAGCGCCGGCAGCTCCTGAAACGTTTCGAACGTTTCCGCCGGCTGCCGCCGGAGCAGAAGGAAAAGCTGCGCCGCCTCTACCGGCGTTTCCGTTCCCTGCCACCCGAACAACGAAGGGAACTGCGCAAGGAATTGCGGCAGTTGCGCAACCTGCCTCCGGAACAGAGACTGCAGCGACGCCAGGAGCTGCACCGGCGCTACTTCAACCGCCCGCGCCGCAGCCATCGCTGATATCGCGAGCCGCTCCATGCCGCCGACTGCCGCAAGCGGACACCGGACGTTCCTCCGGCTCTTCCGGCAACCGACCTTCAGAACCGCCTCTATCCGGACCATGACGAAAAAAGGGCGTTGCTGAAACCCTTCCGTTCAGCAACGCCCCCAAGAAAGGCCCTTTTTCCCCCTCTTTTCAAGGTAGTTCATACACCTGGAAAACCGAATGGGTCTTGCCCAGCGAGAACCAGCCACTGCCGGTGACAATCGCCGTTACCAGCTCGTCCCTGCCGTCGTTGTCGGCATCGAACAGAGCGAAATCCGCCAGGTAGGTCGACTCGTCAGGCGTCTTCCAGACCTCCCGCAGGGAAAAACCGTCCCAGGCATAGGCCACCACCCGGCTCTTCGAATACTTTCGCTGCTGGGAAAGGAAGCGCAACCCCTCATTGACAGGCACCAGCAACACGCCATCGGGCCCAAGGTCCAGGCGGGCGGAACGGTAGACCGTCTGGCGGAAATTTCCCTGGATGCTGTCGGGATCCCGGCGCTCGACTCCGGCACGATGGCCACCGACCGTCTCGTTCCCTTCCCAGAGCCGCTGCCCGTCGGCGGCAAAGATCTGCAGCTGGTCATCGATGCCGATGGCAGCCCACAACGCACCTCCTTTGGCGTCGTCGAGCGGCTGAACGTTGAATATCGACGTTTTGGGCGGTACGCCCAGCATTTCTCCCGGCGCAAGAACCCCTCCCCGGCGATTCATGACATGGACGTTGCCGGCTGTCAGCCGCATCCCCTGTCCTCCACGCTGCCCGGCCAGCATCCGGCTGCCGTCGCCCCGGCGAATGGCCCGCACCAGCCAGGGGGAAATGTCCGGCAGCAACTGAAAGCCGCCATCGACATACTCGATGATCCGGGTACCGACACCGTCCTCGAAACCGAGGCCGAGATAGAGCTCCTGGCGCCGGTCTCCGTCCAGATCGAACGCGTCGAGCGACAGCGGGACACCATCACGCGGAAGCCTGACCTGACCCAGAGCCTGCAACTTGCCCGCCGACAGACGGTAGACGGTCAGTCCGTCGGCGAAAAGCAGGGCCAGTTCGTTGGCCCCGTCACCGTCGAAATCTCCTCCGGCAAGGGCGACCGCCTCTCCCGACAGGGACGGTCCGCGCCAGATCCCCTGACGCTGCTGCTGCATCACCAGGACTCCCCCCCGGGACGCGGCTGGAGCAACCGTCGCCGCTCCCGGGATCAGGGCCGTCCCGGCAGCAGAGGCTGCCGGCGTCGGTGCGGCAACGGCCGGAGCAGCCGGTTGCGACACGGATTTGGCCTGCAGGCCGATCTCGGCCGGCGCAACCTGAACCAGCATCTGTCCGGCAGCCGTCTGCACGCTCAGACCATCACCGGCAAGCTGGAAAATCAGCAGCGGTTTTCCGCTTTCGGCCGTTAACGGCGTCGTCCGATACCCCTGCCAGTTGAACTGCGGCAACTGCCGCACCAGCTGTCGATAGACGCCGTCGCCATCACCGCGCAGGTCGACCAGCACGGCATCGACACCGTCAAAGCGGCGGATGGTCGCGCCCTTGTCGAGCTGGAGACCGGCGGGCAGCGGACGGGCGTAGGAATAGCCGGAACGAACCCGGCTGACCTGCAGGTAGCCGAGGGTTTCGTCCAGTTTGCCGATGATTTCGCCGGTCACCGGGTGGACTACCGGTGCTCCCGGTTTCACCACGGCAAACAGGTCGCCGGCCTGCACCCCCTGGGTGGCGTCACGGTCGATCAGGTATTCGTCGCCGACACGCATGACCACCACCCCCTCGACCGGCGCCAGGCGGTCGAGCAGCCGCCCGGGCAGCTGCTGCGCCACGGCCGGAAGCGCGAGAGACAGAAACAGAAGCAAAGGGAAAAGACGCAATTTCATGGCAGACACTCCTGGGGTTCCCGCAAGGGAGAATTTAGTGGCTCAAGCGCTTACTTTAACGCAACAGCCGTCCGGAAAAAACCGGAAACCATGGGTCGCAGGCCACAAAAACGCCAAGCGCACCAAGAAAGAACATAACCTTATCACAGGAGCAGGTTGACAGGGAGTCCGCCTTGCTCCGTTGTGCCCCCCGCCCCGCCCTCTTCCGGGCGCACCATAGAAAAAAGCCCCGGGCACAGAGGCCCGGGGCTTTTCGTCCTGCGGACGGATCGGCGTCTGCTTAGAAGGAGACGTTGATCACGGCCTTGGTCAGGAAGATGTCATCCGGATCGTTGCTGTTGGTGGTGGTGTTGAAGAAGTCGCCAAGCACAGCGTAGGCACCGATCAGGCGGACGTCGACCTTCTCGGCCAGCTTGCGGCCGAAGTCGGCGGCGATTTCGAAGCCGAGATCGTCGTCGGCGGCACCGTTCTCTTCCACGGCCATGAAGTAGCCGGCGCCGGCCTTCAGGTCATAGCCGGCAGGCAGCTTGACGTTGGCGGTGGCATTGATGGCGAACAGGCCGTTGCCGTTGTAGGCAGCCTGGGTCAGGGCGAGACGGCCACCAGCGGTGTTGTTGTAGTACTTGTCGGTGAAGAAGATGTGCAGGTTCTCTTTGTAGAACTCGTAGGCACCGCCGGTGATGTCGCCGGCGAAGATTTCGACGTCGTTGTCAGTCGCGTTGTCGTCGGCGCTGTAGAAGGTCAGGCGCAGGCCAAGGTCGGCACCACCAGCCTTGCCGGTCACCTTGGCGGTGGCCATGTAGCCGGACAGGTCGATGTCGGTCACGCCGGTGCCTTCGACGGTACCAAAGTCATAGGCGAACTGGGCGGCCAGCTTGGCCACGCCGAGATCGAGGTCGCCGTCGAGCACGATGTAGTAGATGTCGGCGTTGTCGTAACCGGCGGGCAGGCTGGTAAACAGACCACCAGCAGTACCGCGGTTGTTCAGGCCGTTGCTGTCGTACCAGGCGAAGGCCACACCGAACTTGGCGGCGTCACTGGCCTTGACCATGGCCTCGATGGAGTAGAAGTCCTCGTCGTCCCACTGGGTCTTGCCGTCCTCGAAGAACTTGCTGTAGAAGGCGACCAGCTTCACATTGTCGTTGACCTTGGCGTTGACGCGCAGGCCAGGCATGTCGTCACCGATGACGACATAGTCCTTGCCGAGAGCGAAGCCCTGGACACCGGCACGCACGGTGAAGATGGTGTCGGGGACAGCGACCTCGAGGTAGACGTTCTTGGTCTCGAGGTTGACGCCGTCGGCGCCGTCGGTACCACCGAATTCAGCCGAACCGCTCGGGGTCGAACCGGCCTGACCCCAGGGGGTGTCGATTTCGGCGTAGTAGACGAACTTGACGTAGTCGTTGAGCTGGTTGGTCAGTTTCATGCGCAGACGCTGGTCGACCTGGCTGGTGGTGCGGGCGTCCTTGGCGCCGACGGCACCGATGTTGTCGGAGATGAACTGAAGCCGATAGTAGCCGTTCAGCTTCATGGCGGCCATGGCCGGGGTGGCGAGCACCAGAGCCAGAGCCAGAGCGATGAGAACCTTGACTGTCTTGCTCACGATTTTGCCTCCTGAATAAAAAATGGGTTGAACTTCGGGCCCTGTGGCCCCTCCCGTCATTCCCTCCTTCGGGACGCGGAAGTTGATACCTTTTTTCTGCAAACCGTCAATCGCCCGTCCCGTCAGGGATTCTGGGCGGGAACCTTGAATTCGTAGCCGCAGGCCGGACATTTGACCCTTGTCTTCTGGTTGGCCTTGGTAGTGGCGCAGGCCGTCAACCCCAGACTGACCAGCACCGCAACCAGAACCAGCAAGCTCTTTCTCATTACCTCACCTCCTTCCGGCTGCCTTCGCTGGCCATTCAATACATAGGTTAAACACCATTTGATTATTCAACATGAATGCCAGCGGCAACGAATTGCCGTTTTTTTTTCTCTTAGGAGCCTGAACCGCACGCTTTCAGGCAATCAGACCTTGTCCGGGCTTTCTGCTCGTGGGGAACAATCCTCCCTGGATGTGTTGATATCATGCCACACTGTCCCTTTTCAGCCACAGGACAGACGACAACTGCACAAAACAGAGGTTCAAAACGACCATCAGTTTAAGGGCTTCAACAAAAAAGTCAACTCCCTTGAACAGCGCACCATTTGCAGATTGTCATGAAAAACCGACTCCCGGACATCGCGGACGGGCACGTAAAACGTCTGTCCACCCCCGCCTGCACCGGAAACGACAAGCCACTGTTCTGATTTTCGCAAAAGCTAGCCCCTGAACAGCCTTTTTGTCAAGCAGAAAAATGGCCATATTTCAGACAATTAAGACTTTAAAACATTTTTTTACAGCCAACCGAATGAACGCCCAGTCAAAGCCGATCGCCACCAAAGGCCGAAAACGACCGAGCCCGAGTGACTGAAAAATCAACAAGATTTCCGAATTTACGAGGGGAGAGGCACACTTCAACCGCTTGAAGGCCGGGAGATGAGGCCGGCACCGCAGACGAGTCTTTTTCGGCGGCCTGGAGCGTCAATGATCCGCGGCCTGACACAGTTCGGTCAGAACGCCGCCGGTCGCCCTGGGGTGAAGAAAGGCGATGCGGGTGCCGTGGGCGCCACGCCGCGGCACCTTGTCGATCAGGCGCACCTCCTGCTGCTGCAGCTCGGCCAGGGCGGTCTCGATGTCGTCCACCTGGTAGGCGATGTGATGGATTCCCTCGCCGTTCTTCTCGATGAACTTCGCCACCGGCGAGTCCTCGGCCGTCGGCTCCAGCAACTCGATCCGGCTCTCGCCGACGGCGAGAAAGGCGACTTTCACCTTCTGCTCGGCCACCTCTTCACTCCCCTCATAGGCCATGCCGAGGGTGTCGCGGTAGAAGGGAATGGATGCCTCGAGGCTTTTGACGGCGATGCCAATATGGTTGATCTTCTTCGTCATCTCAATACCTTTCTTTGCTTGGTCATCTCGCGCGGAGACGCAGAGGCGCGAGAGAAAATCACAATCCGTTTACCAGTCGAACGATTCCATCCTTGAAAACAGGAGCGCCAAAGTTCAACAGCAGGCCCAGTTTTTTGTTGGTCAATTTCAGATATGTGAGCAACTGCTTGCTGTGGACCGGCAAGAGTGTTTCCACCGACTTGAGTTCGATGATCAGAGCATCCTCAACAATCAGATCGGCCCGAAAAGCCTCTTTTATAAACAAATCGTCATACCTGATTTCGATCGGAACCTGCCGTGCAACACTGAGCCCACGCTTTTCCAGTTCATAAGCCAGAACCATTTCATAGACCGATTCCAGCAAGCCGGAACCGAGCCTGACATGAATCCGAAAAGCGGCATCCACAACCTGCCCCGACAACCAGTTCAGCGGTTCATCCATGAACCATCCCTCTCTGTGACTCTGCGCCTCTGCGCGAGATAAATACATCAGTGCCTCTTGAACACCTCCAGCAGTCGGCGCGCCGCCGCCCCCGGGGTCGAGGTGCCGTTGGCGACGGCGTCCTGCACCTGCGGCAGCAGGGCGGCGACCCGGGGATCGCGCATGAAGAGATCCTTCAGGCCGTCCATCAGCAGGCTCCACATCCAGTCGCTGGCCTGCAGGCGGCGTTTTTCCGCAAATTCGCCGCTCTGCTCCATGGTCCGGCGGTAGTCTTCGATGGTTTGCCAGGTCTCGGCGATCCCTTCGCCTTTCAGGGCGGAGCAGAGCAGCACCGGCACCTGCCAGCTTGAACTTTTAGGCTGCATGATGTGCAGGGCGGTTTCGATCTGCGACTTGGCCAGCTCGGCTCGCGGGCGGTTGTCCCCTTCGGCCTTGTTGATCAGGATCAGGTCGGCGATCTCCATCACCCCTTTCTTGATCCCCTGCAGTTCGTCGCCGGCGCCCGGCAGCTGCAGCAGCACGAAGAGGTCGACCATGGACGCGACAGTGATTTCCGACTGCCCGACGCCGACCGTCTCGACGATGATGACATTGTAACCGGCCGCCTCACAGACCAGCATGGTTTCGCGGGTCTTGCGCGCCACCCCGCCGAGGGTGTCGCCGGAGGGGGAGGGACGGATGAAGGCATTGGGATCGCGCGACAGCTCCTCCATGCGGGTTTTGTCGCCGAGAATGGAGCCGCCGGACAGTTGCGACGAGGGATCGACCGCCAGCACCGCCACCCTGTGACCGCGACCGGTCAGGTAGAGACCGAGAGCCTCGATGAAGGTGCTCTTGCCGACGCCGGGCACGCCGGAGATGCCGATGCGGATGGCGTTGCCGGCGGCCGGCAGCAGTTCGTCGAGCAGGGTGGTAGCGGCCAGCGAATGGTCGGGGCTGCGGCTTTCGACCAAGGTGATGGCCTTGGCCAACGAGCGGATGTTGCCGGCGCGGACACCGGCGGCGAGTTCCTTGATACGAATCAATGGACAATCCTTGTCTTGTTGTCTCGCGTCCGTTCGCTTGCGCTCACTCAAGACGCAAAGACGCAGAGAGCAGCATCTCCTCTGCATCTCCGCGTCTCTGCGCGAGTCTGAATGAACTGGTCAATGCCGTCTCAATTGGCCTTCTTCTCCTCGATGGCGTCAAGGGTCTGGCCGGCGGAGACGGTGATCGGCGTGCCAGGACCGAAGATTCTGCTGGCGCCGGCGGCATAGAGGGCGTCGTAATCCTGGCGGGGGATGACGCCGCCGCAGACCACGGCGATATCCTCGGCGCCGAGCTTCTTCAGTTCGTCGATCAGCTGCGGCACCAGGGTCTTGTGCCCGGCGGCCAGGGAGGAGACGCCGACGACGTGGACGTCGTTCTCCACCGCCATGCGGGCCGCCTCTTCCGGCGTCTGGAACAGCGGTCCGACATCGACGTCGAAGCCGGCGTCGGCGTAGGCGCTGGCCACAACCTTGGCACCGCGATCGTGACCGTCCTGCCCCATCTTGGCAATGAGGATGCGCGGCCGACGGCCTTCCTTTTCGGTGAAGGCGGCAATGCGCTTCTTCAACTCGGCAAAATCCTCGTCCTTCTCGACCACGGTTCCGTAGGCTCCTGAAACAAGCTTGATTTCGGCCTTGTGGCGGCCGAAGACCTTTTCCATGGCATCGGAGATTTCACCGACGGTGGCCCGCCGGCGCGCCGCCTCGACGCAGAGTTCGAGCAGATTCTGCCGTTCATTCTCGCATGCGGCGGTGATGGCGTCCAGCGCCTGCCGGCAGGCGTCGTTGTCCCGTTCGGCGCGAATCTTCTGCAGCCGGGCGATCTGCGCCTCGCGCACGGCGGTGTTGTCGACCTCGAGAACCTCGATCTCTTCCTCCTCGGCCAGCTGGTACTTGTTGACGCCGACGATGACGTCGCGGCCGGAATCGATGGCGGCCTGCTTGCGCGCCGCCGACTCCTCGATGCGCAGCTTGGGCATGCCCGACTCGATCGCCCGGGTCATGCCGCCCATCTCGTCGATCTCGGCGAGAACCTTGCGCGCCTCGTTGACCAGCGAGGCGGTCAGGTTTTCGACATAGTAGGAACCGCCCAGTGGATCGACCACGTTGCAGATGCCGGTCTCCTCTTGGATGATCAGCTGAGTGTTGCGGGCGATGCGGGCCGAATGATCGGTCGGCAGGGCGATCGCCTCGTCGAGGGCATTGGTGTGCAGCGACTGAGTGCCGCCGAGCACCGCCGCCAGCGCCTCGAGGGTGGTACGGATGACGTTGTTGTAGGGATCCTGCTCGGTCAACGACCAGCCGCTGGTCTGGCAGTGGGTGCGCAGCGCCAGCGATTTCGGATTCTTCGGATTGAACTGCTGCATCAGCTCGGCCCAGAGGAAGCGGGCGGCGCGCAGCTTGGCGGCCTCCATGAAGAAATTCATGCCGATGCCGAAGAAGAAGGAAAGACGCGGCGCAAAGGCGTCGATGTCCAGACCACGGGCGAGGGCGGTCTTGACGTACTCCAGTCCGTCGCCCAGGGTGAAGGCCAGCTCCAGG
Organism: Geothermobacter ehrlichii; assembly: GCF_008124615.1. Classification (NCBI taxonomy): domain Bacteria; kingdom Pseudomonadati; phylum Thermodesulfobacteriota; class Desulfuromonadia; order Desulfuromonadales; family Geothermobacteraceae; genus Geothermobacter; species Geothermobacter ehrlichii. The sequence continues at coordinate 53,844 of NZ_VNIB01000003.1, read as the reverse complement.
GCGGCATTGGCTCCGGCCTCCTGGATATGGTAGCCGGAGATGGAAATCGAGTTGAACTTCGGCATGAACTTGCTGGTGTACTCGATGATGTCGGCGATGATGCGCATGGAGGGCGCGGGTGGATAGATGTAGGTGTTGCGGACCATGAATTCCTTGAGAATGTCGTTCTGGATGGTCCCGGCCAGCTTCTCCTGGGTGACGCCCTGTTCTTCGGCAGCGACGATGAAATTAGCCATGATCGGCAGCACGGCGCCGTTCATGGTCATCGAAACCGACACCTTGTCGAGGGGAATGCCGTCGAAGAGGATCTTCATGTCCTCCACCGAGTCGATCGCCACCCCGGCCTTGCCGACATCGCCGACCACCCGCGGATGGTCGGAATCGTAGCCGCGGTGGGTCGCCAGGTCGAAGGCGACCGACAGCCCCTGCTGTCCCGCCGCCAGGTTGCGCCGGTAAAAGGCGTTCGATTCCTCGGCGGTGGAAAAGCCGGCGTACTGGCGCACCGTCCAGGGCCGGCCGGCATACATGGTGGCCATGGGGCCACGCACGTAGGGCGGCAGGCCGGGCAGGGTTCCCAGGGTTTCCAGCTTCTCGAGATCCTGCTCGGTATAGAGCGGCTTGACCGTGATCCCTTCCGGAGTCTCCCACTTGAAACCGGACAGATCGTCGGTCTTCTTCTCTTTCTTGGCCTTGGCTTCCCAGTCGGCAAGCGTCGGGCGCGGAAACTTGCTCATCGTTCTACCCCTTGTCTTTGGATTGGTCTTTCCAGACTGAAACGGCAGGCGCCGGACTCAACGGGTGACAACGGCGAGAACCTGCACCTCTTCCCCCTCGCAGGCGAGCAGCCGGTGTCGCAGCGACGAATCGAAGTAGACGGCGTCCCCCTCCTTGAGCACCACCCGCTCTTCCTCAAGCAGAATTTCCGCCTTGCCCTTGAGGATCAGCAGAAACTCCTCACCTTCGTGGTTGTAGAGGGTCTCCTCGCCGGCCCGCTCGGAGATGGTGAGCATGAAAGGCTCCATCTTCTTGTTGCGCTTGCGGTAGGAAAGGGTTTCGTAGGTGTAGCCGTGCCCGGTCCCCTTGGCGGAGATGACGCGGCTGACCACCCGCCGCTCTCCCTTGCGCACCACCTCGTAGCGGACTTCCTCCTCGTCCTCCTCGAAAAAATGTCCCATCTTGACATCGAAGAAACGGGCGATCTTGGAAAGGGTGGCGATGGGCGGCGAGACGTTGTTGTTTTCAATCTGCGAGATCAGCGCCGGCGAAAAGCCGGTTTCGCGCGCTACATCCTGCAGGGTGAGCTTGCGCGCCTTGCGCAACTTCTTGATTTTAGCGCCAATATTGTATTCGAGCTGGGACATCTTTTCGCCGTCTGGAATAAAAAAGGGTTTTATCTCCGCCGATATATCGGAAATGGAAAAAATTGTCAACCATATTAATTTACTAATGGTAAAAAGAATCTCCGCCGTCAGCGTCCAGCAGAACAAGCAGCAGAGCGGCGAATCGACGAAGATTTCCGGCTGCCTGCATGTACAAGCTACATTCGATGCCGCCTGACTTTTTAAGCATCCTTAAAAATTGTCTGGCAATTCGAACTTGCCGTTGCCTTCGCCGGCCAACAAACTGTGACGCAGTTGACACTCTTCGGCAAATCCTCTAACTTGGCGCTATCCGGCTATATGCCGGCAACAACACCGGCCCGGCAGGCGCAACCACCACCAGCCAACGTCTGTCCGGCCGCCTTCCGGAAGGACCCGAACTTGATTCCGACCGCGTTCGATTTTCCCCTCGGCATCCAGCCCTGGCCCCGGGAGCTGAGACATTACGGTCGCAAGCTGGCGGAAGGCTATACGTTCTCCCCCCTGGAGGACTGCTCCGATTCCTACCGGCTGACGGCGATGATCGGCGCAGGGCGGGTGGCGGCCCTTTTTCGCACCTTCGCCCGCACACTGCTGCCTGACGAATCCTTCCTCATTCTCGAATACTACCTCGACGACTGGAGCGGTGACGAGAACGAACAGAGCGAACCGGCCGTCTTCTATTCCCCCTATCTGCCGACCGAAACCCTGCTCAGGGAACTGCACCGCTACCTTCCACGGCTGATTCACGACGGTTTCGTCGGCTTCGGCCTGGCGAACAACCGGCTGGGCATCGAAATCTTCTTTTCCGAAGAGAAGATCTTCACCTGTTTCACCGGTAATCACCTGCAGGCCACCAGCCTCTTCGCCCGGGAGGGGATCCCCCACAATTCCGACCTGGTCTTTCCGGCCGATTTCGGCCATGACCACCTCTCCCTTCAGTGTTACCGGCGCAACGCACTTCCCCCCGAACTCGCCGTCCTGCCGCGCCACGAACTCGACTTTCAGGTCTTCTGCCGGGAGCTGGTCGACCGCCTCGAGATGTACCAGGTCGAGGATGGACTCTCCTTCTACCTCTCGCGCCGGGAACAGGACCTGATCGAACAGCGGCTGCGCCAGCACGAGGAATTCGCCGACTATGCCGACGAGGATTTCGGTGCCATCCTTCTCGACTGGAGCGATTTCGTCGACGAGTGCGACCGCCTGTTCGAGGGCGATCTCTGGGAATACCAGCAGGGGCTGAAACTGCGCGACCTGATTCAGTATGTCATCGAAGGAGTTCCGGCCGGCCTGCGGCAGAAACTCGAAACCATTCTCGACGAACCTGACCGGCGCTTCCGCAAGGCCCTGGTCGATCGACGCAAGCGTCTCGACGCCCCCGGCAACATCACCCTGCGCAGCGAGCGCTTCTGGTACCAGGGCATCATCCGCAACCAGGGTACCAGCCTGCGCCGCGACCTGATCCGCGCCGGATGGTACCAGCCGGCCTGACGCCGCCAGAGTCCTCTCCGTCATGATCGCCCTTTTCGCCGCCATGGAGTTCGAGGCCCGCCAGCTGACCGGCAGACTGACGCCGGCGGGGACGCTGCCCGGCCGTTTTCCGCTCTATCGAGGCCGGCTCGCCGGCCGACGGGTGGAACTGGTTCTGACCGGGCCCGGCAAGGCCAATGCGGCGGCGGCCGCCGCCAGCTACCTGGCAAGCAGTGCAGCAAACGCCTGCCTGCTGTTCGGCTGCGGCGGCGCCTATGCCGGCAGCGGCCTGCAGATCGGCGACCTGGCTCTGGCCGAGTCGGAAATCCTGCTCGACGAAGGGAGCGACTCGCCCGACGGCTTTCTCGACCTGCGGCAGCTCGGCCTGCCGCTGCTGCCGGAAGAGCCGCCCCTGTTCAACCGCATCCCCCTCGACGACAGACTGTTCCGCTTCGGACGCGAGCGGCTGCGGCCGTTCGCGGCAAAGACCGGCCGCGCCTTCGCCGGCGGGCCTTTCGTCACCGTATCCACCTGCACCGGCACCGATCGCCAGGGCGAAACGCGGGCCCGCGCCAGCGACGGCATCTGCGAAAACATGGAGGGTGGTGCCCTGGCGCTGACCGCCCGGCGCTACCGGATTCCACTGCTCGAGCTGCGCGGCATCTCCAACCTCGCCGGACGGCGCGAGCGGCAGAACTGGGATCTGCCCAAGGCCATGGAGATCGCCCAGCAGGCGGTACTGCATCTGCTTGAAACCTGGCCGGGAGACGACGATGACTGATGCTCTGACCCTCGGATTTTCCCCCTGCCCCAACGACACCTTCATCTTCCACGCCCTGGTGCACGGCCTGCTGCCCGACGCGCCGACCGTCAGGGCGCGATTGGAAGACGTCGAGACACTCAACCAGCTGGCGCGCCGCGCCGTTCTCGACTTGACCAAGATCTCCTACCACGCCTTCGGTCACCTGCGCCGCGACTACGTCCTGCTGCGCAGCGGCGGAGCGCTCGGCCGCGGCTGTGGTCCCCTGCTGGTAGCCAGACCCGGCATCGGGATGTCCGACCTGCGGCAGCGGCCGGTCGCCATCCCCGGAGAGCTGACCACCGCCAACCTGCTGCTGCAGCTCTGTGCCGAAGGCTTCGATCAGACGGTCGTCATGCCCTTCGACCGGATCATGCCGGCGGTGGCTGCCGGCCGTTGCGACGCCGGCGTGATCATTCACGAGTCACGCTTCACCTACCAGCGCCATGGTCTGGTCCGCCTGCTCGACCTCGGCCAGTGGTGGGAAGAGGAGACCGGCTGCCCCATTCCCCTCGGCGGCATCCTCGCCCGGCGTGCTCTCGGACCGGATCTGATCCGGCGGGTCGATGCGGCCATCCGCCGCAGCGTCGAACACGCCTTCGCCCATCCCGATGCACCCCGCGCCTATATCCTGTGCCACGCCCAGGAAATGGAAGAAACCGTAGTCGACCGGCACATCGCCCTTTATGTCAACGATTTTTCCCGGGATCTCGGCGACGAAGGCGAAAGGGCGGTTCGCCTGCTGCTGCAAAAGGCCGAAGAACGGGGGCTGATTCCCGCCTGTGACCTGCCGCTGTTCATCGACTGAATCCGGGCACTGTTCCCTCGCCTCCCCCCTTTCTTGCGGCCCATCCGGCAACTGCTAGAATGAAAGAAGATCTTTCCTCGGGCTTTCGGGTACCGGGGCCCTGTCCTCCACCCGCCACCAGCCCCGCCCGGCCCTTCTGACACGGGAGGCTGCCATGCGTTGTCCGGTCTGCAAGAGCCACGAATCGTCCCTCGAACTGAACGTTCACAGCAACGGCCTCGACGAAGAACTGCGCCGTTGCCGGGTCTGCCACACCCTCTGGTCGGTCAATCACGGCAAGATCACCGTCATCGAAGAGCCGCAGCCGAATTCCTTTCTCGAGGCGGGCAGCGAACGGGTCGAGGGGGACGACTACAACTGCACCACCGGCTAGGTAAAACCTGAATCAGCGAGCTCATCACCGGCGGATAGCACACCTCAATTGACCTGCCTGCGTTTCCCAAAAATCACCGGCGGACCTATGGGTGCGCCTAAGATTTTTGAAAAACTCGTTCAGACCAAACACTTGCACTCCCCATTCGGCATGAACCAACTGATTCAGGTAAAAAAAGCGCCCCCGCCGGATTCGACGGGGGCGCTTTTCATCGCAACGAAAAAAGGAAACGGTCTCAGAGTACCGCCTGCAGATACTCCTCGGTGGTGGCGCGGCGCTGCCTTTCCAGCTCCTTCGGATCGACCTCGACGAACTTCTCGTCCGGAGTCACCTTGAAGATCGGCTGCCCCTTCTGCACGATGACGCCGTCAGTGCCGTCGATGAGAATCTTGTCGATGGTGCAGGAGAAGGGCGCCGGAATCTTGTTGAACATCTTCATGACCTCGAGGATGAAGAGAGGCTGCCCCTTCTCCACGTGGTCCCCTTCCTTGACGAAGGGCGGCATGCCGGGCGCTTCCTGGGCGTAGTACATGCCGCCACCCGGGGTGACGATCTCGTCCGCCTTGGTGGCCGGCGGCGGCACCAGCACCTTCTTCATCGCCGCCTGCAGCTCCGGATCGTTCAGGTAGTCGGGGATGGTCACATCCAGGTTGTCCTCGACCCGGAAATCGTAGAAATCGGTCTTCTCGGCGATGAGGAAGAGAATGCCGAGCAGCTCGTTGCCCATCGTGTAGCCGACATGCGCCGAGCGGATGGCCTCCCAGGTCTCCTTGTCGAAGCCGCCCTGCGGCTTCTCCTTGGCCAGGATCTGGTCCAACTTGACGAACTCGTCCTTCGACAGGCCGAACCGCTCCCGCAGCTGGGCGTAGAAGCCGAGCGCGTCGTTGAGCAGATCGCGGTCGTGGGTCCAGATAACCTCGGCCGCAGGCGCGTCCTCGCGCCAGGTCATGTTCAGATACTCGTAGGTCTCCTCGACCATCACCAGCGGGTTGCGCTTCCAGACCACCTTGCCGTTTTCGAGCGAGAAGTTCTTGCGGTTGATGGAGAGCCAGCCCGACAGCAGGTGCGGATCGCCCAGCAGAATCTCCATCGGCCGGGTGAGCAGGGTGCCCTTGCGGTCGAGGGTTTCGGACGCCGCCTTGGCAGCCTCGGGGTCGTCGGCGTAAAGCTTGGCGTAGTGCTTCTTCATGGCGAGAAAGGCATGCACCACGTCGAGCTTGTTCGCCTCTTCCTTCAGCTTGCCGACCAGGGTCAGGTAGGGAACGACGAACCGGGTGGTCGGCTTGGCCATGACATTCCAGCCGAGAAACCAGTTGACCAGACCGTAGTGGAACTCGAGGTTGGTGGCCAGGTTGGTGCCACGCAGGGTGGTACAGCGCAGCACCTTGGCCAGGTGCTCGTAGGCGGCCTGACGGTCGTCGCCCTTGGTCAGCAGCAGGGCGATGTTCGAGTCGTAGGCGCCGGCGAGATGGTAGCGCATGAACAGGCCAGTGTCCGGATTGGAAATGCAGATTCCCTGGTCGTCGCGGATTTCACCTTCGATCGGCTTCGACCAGTAGCGGATGACACCGCCGGCGCTCGGCGACAGCGAGTCATCGGTGGCATTCAGACGCGCCTCGACGCCGGCGCCGAAACGGGGAATCCGCTCGGGGCGCGGCAGGCGGTCCTTGTGCATGGCGAGCAGGGCCATGGCCTCGACCAGCGACTCGACGATGAAGTAATCCTCGGGATCGTCGGGATTGGTGAACTTGAGGCTGTAGACCAGCTCGGTGACCCGGTGCTCGACCTGGATGCGGGTGTTGACCTCCATGAAGTAGTGCCGGTCGCGATCGACGATGCACTCGAAGGTCGAGGCCGAGTCGAGGCCGACGGCGACGCCGAAGCGCTCCGACTCCTCCTCCATCCGCTTGAGCACCTTCAGGTCGGTCTCCAGCGCCTTGACCTGCTCGGTCAGACCGGCCTTCTTCGCCTTCTCGATCTCGAGCTGCAGCCCTTCCTGGGTAACCGACACCTCGAGCAGCTTCTGCTCGTGCATCTGCAGCGAGCAGTCGCGGCCGCCGAGGGCGATGCACCAGGTGCCGTTGCCGAGCATCTGGATCTCGTTGTGCCGGGTCTGCTCGATGTTCAGCTCGATCAGCACGTTCTTGTTGTCACCGACGCCGTTGGCCTTGACCTCGAGCAGCACTTCGCGCACCAGCTCGGGCGCCTCGGCGGCGGCCTTGGCGATATCGGCGTCGGTCGGGTTCTTCTTGGTCAGCATCGAGGCCCCGAGAATCCGCTGGCCCTTGCCGCCGCCACCGCCGATCGCCTTGAGGCGGATGCGGGAACCGGGATACTGGCGGAACATGGCGGCACACTCCTTCTCCACCTGGGCGCAGAGCTCCTCGATGGAGAAGAGGTCGATGCCCTTCTCGTAGGAGGCGGCGAGAATGTGATCGGCCAGCTCCTCCAGCGAAAGGCTCTCGTCGGCGAGCACCTTCTCGTCGCAGTCCAGCCCCTGGGCCTTGACCAGCGCCAGCAGCGCCTCGCGGTCGGGATACTTGCTCACCAGGGTGCGGGCAGTGACATTGTCGATGCCCGGCGTGACCGAGACGTCGACCTGCAGGGCGGTCCGCTTGGCCTCGTCCTTCTTGCCGGCGGCGCGCTGGGTGGCGGCGCAGGGGCCGATGAACATCAGGCCGGCGTCCTCGATCGCCTGAACGAACTCGTCATCCTCGGCCATGAAGCCGTAACCGGCGAAAACGGCGTTGTAGCCGTTGTCGAGGGCAATGCCGATGATCTGCTGGATGCGCTGGACGCGCTCTTCCTTTGTGGCACCGGTATAGTCCGGCACCCGGTGGACGCGGCTGTTGTCGGTCAGCTTGCGCAGCTCCGGCGACAGGGCGTTGGGATAGACGATGGAATCCTTCTCCGACAGCAGGATGCCGTAATGGGTGATTCCCATCTCCTCGTAGACAGTCATCGCCTCCATGCGGATCGGTCCGCGGCAGACGATCAACGGCTTGAGGTCTTCGCAGGAAAAGGAACGGACCCAGGCCGAAGGCGACTTGCCCAGTCGGCGGTCGCGGTGAATCAACGGATTGTTCATATAGTAATCGGTCGTCTGTGCCATAGCTGTCATCTCCACGTCGAAATCTCTGTTGGCTTTCATCTTCAATCCTGCTCCATCTTCTTCTTAATGGAACTCGCGCTGGACATCCTGCCAGGCGCTCGGCTTGTAGTGGCGCAGCAGGAAGTGGAGATTCTCGCCAAGAACCTTGCGCAGGTCGGTCGGCATGACGATGGAGGAGATGGAGCCAAGGGCCAGACCCTCCTTGGGATTCATCAGTTCCTTTTCGTAGCGCTGGTTGAGCAGGGTCTCCTGCTCCTTGAGCCATTCGGCCGCTTCCGCCTCGGCGTCCTTCTTGGCCGCCTCGCCGTCCATGCCGGCCTTGATCCGCTCGGCTGTCCCTTCGGCGATACGCTGCTTGATCGACCCGCGGATCTTGCGCAGCTCGTTCTTGTAGACGAACTCCTTGCCGGCCGGCCCCATGACCGCCAGCCGGGTGGTGGGCAGGGCAAGGACCAGGTCGGCACCGGTCGGATAGTTGTTGTAGGAGGCGTAGGCACCGCCAAAGGCGTTGCGCAGAATCAGCAGAATGCGCGGCGTCCGCACGTCGATGATGGCATCGAGCATCGAACGGCCGGCCTGAACGATGCCGCGGGCCTCCTGCTCGCGGCCGGGGAGGAAGCCGGTGGTGTCCTCCATGAAGATCAGCGGAATGTTGTAGATATTGCAGAAGCGCACGAAGCGGGCGATCTTCAGGGCCGAGTCGCAGTCGATCTGGCCGGAGGCGACCGCCGAGTTGTTGGCGACGAAGCCAACCACATGGCCGCCGAGCCGGCCGAAGGCGGTGATCGCCTCCCGGGCGCGGGTGGGCTGGATCTCGAAATAGTCGCCGTGGTCGCAGATCTGCTGGATGATGATCGAGACGTCGAACGGGGTGTTGAACCCGGTCGGCGAGTTGAAGGCCTTTTTCAGCAGGGTGTTGATCTCCCAGGTCTTGCGGTCCAGCGGGTCGCTGGTCGGCTGGTAGGGTGCCATGCTGTGGTTGTTGTCCGGGATGTAGCTGAGCAGGCGCAGGGCCGTGCGCAGGGCCGCCACCTCGTCGGGCACGGTGAGATCGGCGACCCCGGAGGCGCCGTGCACCTTGGGACCGCCCAACTCGTCGGGGGTGATGTCCTCGCCGAGCACCGACTTGACGACACCGGGGCCGGTCAGGCCGAAGAAGGTGTCGTTCGGCTGGATGACGAAGCTGCCCTGGCGCGGCAGGTAGGAGCCGCCGCCGGCGTTGAAGCCGAACATGCACATGATGGTCGGCACCACGCCGCTGATCTTGCGCAGGGCGGTGAAGGCCTCGGCGTAACCGTCGAGCCCGCCGACCCCGGCCGGAACGAAGGCGCCGGCCGAGTCGTTCATGCCGATCAGCGGAATGCCCTTCTCGCCGCACATGGTGAACAGCCGGGCCAGCTTGCGGCCGTTGGTGGCGTCGATGGAGCCGGCCCGGACGGTGAAGTCGTGGCCGTAGATGCCGACATCGCGGCCGTTGATATTGAGAATGCCAGTCACCAGGGAGGCACCGTCGAGGTTCCTGCCCCAGTTCTGGAACAGGATGTTGGGCTCGGCCTGGGTCAGAACCTTGATCCGCTCCCAGACGGTCATCCGCTTCTTGAAGTGCTGCTTCTCGACCTGGGCGACGGGCACCGACTTGATCGGCCGCTGGATCAGCTCCAGGCCCTCCTTCATCACCTCTTCGTACGGACCGGCCTCGCCCGCAATTTCGCCGGGAATGTTGAAATCGACTTCTTCAGGCGGTGCCAGGGGGTTTTTCAAACAGGGCTTGATTGCTTTTTCGGACATGACAGCTTCCTTCTGCAGTCTGAGTCTGGGCCGCCGGCAGAAACCGGCGGCGGTTGCCGGTCAAACCGGTCCCGAACCGGCGGGACCTCTCCCCATGAGATAAAACATCTTTTTACGGACCGGGATAAAAAACCAGAAAACGCAGGGATTTGTCAAGGAGATATTTACTCACAGTAAAAATGCATCAGGGATTTTAAAACGGCAATATTCAGGGCACCGAACCGGCATCTAAAGCACGAAACCCCGCCCGGAAAACGGCCGGGCGGGGTTTCGAAGACAGCGGATCAGCAACCGACAACGGCTCAGCGCCGCAGGTGGACGGCGCGCAGATAGTCGGGCTGTACCTCCTGGACGATACGCTCCAGAGTCGCTTCGTCGGCGGGCGAATCGATGGAAAAGACGACCAGCGCCTTGCCCCCCTTCTCGCGGCGGCCCAGAGTCATGTTGCCGATATTGACGCCGGCGTCGCCGAGGATGGTGCCGATCTTGCCGATCAGCCCCGGCCGGTCCTGGTAGCTGAGCACCAGCATGTGCTCCTCAGGGCAGAAGTCGACATCGAAGTTGCGCATCTTGACGATCTTCGGCCGTCCTTCGAACAGGGTGCCGGCAATGACCCGGGTTCCGGTCGGCGTTTCAAGAGTGAGGGTCACCATGCTGGAATAGGATTCGGCTTCAGTGGTCCGCACCGCTTCCACCTCGATTCCCATCTCGCGGGCGACCAGGCTGGCGTTGACCAGGTTCACTTCCTGATCGGTATGCCGGTCGAGCAGGGCCGCCAGACCGCAGACGGTCAGCGGCGAGCAGTCGTAGCGGGCCAGCTTGCCGCTGTAGGTGAAGATCACCTTGTTCGGATTGGCCGGCGCCAGCTGGGAGATGAAATCGCCGATCGTCTCCACCAGCGCCATGTAGGGCTTCATGTGCTCCATCAGATCGGGATCGAAGCGCGGAATATTGACCGCGTTCTCCAGCGGTTTGCCGTCGAGATAGTTGAGGATTTCCCGGCAGACGTCGATGGCGACGTTCTTCTGCGCCTCGAAGGTGTTCGCTCCCAGGTGCGGCGTCACCACCATCTTCGGATGGCTGATCAGCTGCTTGAGCAGCTCGCCCTTCGGCGGTTCCTCGCTCCAGACGTCGAAAGCCGCTCCGGCCACCCGGCCGCTCTCAAGCGCCTCGAGGGTGGCCGCCTCATCATAGACGCCGCCGCGCGCGCAATTGATGATAATCACCCCCTGCTTCATGCGGGCGAACTGCTCCGGGCCGATCATGCCCCGGGTCTCGTCGTTGAGCGGCGTGTGCACGGTGATGACGTCGGAAAGCCGCAGCAGATCGTCGAGTTCGACCAGGCGGGTGCCGAAATCCTCGGCCCGCTTCTCCGAAATGTAGGGGTCGTAGACCACCACATCCATCTCGAAAGCGCGGGCGCGCAGGGCGACCCGACCGCCGACCTTGCCCAGACCGATGACACCGAGGGTCTTGCCCTTGAGCTCGTAGCCGGTAAAGGGGGCGCGCTGCCATTCTCCGGATTTGAGGCTGGCATTGGCCCGGGTGACGTTGCGGCAGAGCGTCAGCAGGATGGCCATGGTGTGCTCGGCCGCCGAGTTGGTGTTGCCGAACGGCGCGTTGACCACGATGATGCCGCGCTGGCTGGCGGCCTCGACATCGACGTTGTCGATACCAACCCCGGCGCGGGCGATGATCTTCAGCCGGCCGGCGGCCTCCAGCAGGGGGACGTCCACCCGGGTGCCGCTGCGGGTGATGATGGCGTCGTACTCACCGATGACCTCCCGCAGCTGGTCGGCCGACAGATTCAGCCTGACATCGACACTGACCCGGGGATCATCCTCGAGCAGTTGCAGGCCACTTTCCGAAACCTCGTCCGTAACGATGACTTTCATCTTGCATTCTCCAAAGGCAATTGCCCGCACACGACAAACAGCGCCGGAGGCGCGATTCTAGGCCCCGACAAAGAGTTCTGTCAACCGGTATACCGGCTCACAGCCACCACCTGCTTCGGGATTTGGCGGCTGTTCAGCCCAGCTGCCGCCTCTGCTCCTCGGGCAGGGTGATGCAGAGACAGTCGGCCTCGGCAAAGATCCTGTCGCCGAGCACGATGCGCCCCCGCACCGAAATCTTGCGGCCGGCGGCGGCCACGACCTCGCTGTCGACCTGAACCACGGTCTGCAGGGGAAGCAGGTGGCGGAAATGGATATTGAGATTGCCGACGACGATCGGATAGCCGGCCGCCCAGGCGGCCAGTCCCAGCACCTCGTCGAGCACCGCGGCGATGCTGCCGCCGTGGGCATGTCCCGGCGGCCCCTCGGTTTCCGGTCCGAACCAGACCCGAGCGACGAGTTCGCCGCTTGCGTTGCGGAAATAGCGCATGCGAAAACGGTTCCCGGTCCGGTCACCGGAAACGAAACGAAGAGAAGCACCCACCAGGGCTGGAGCATCGAAAGGCTCCCAGCCCGGTTCGCCGTCCATGTTCAGCTGAATGTCGGTCATATCCAGATCATCCTTCCTTCCGGCGCCCGCGGCCGCTCAGCCGTTGCGCCGCTCAAAATCGGTCATGAAGTCGGCCAGCGCCTCCACCCCCTGCAGCGGCATGGCATTGTAGATCGACGCCCGGATGCCGCCGACCGCCCGGTGCCCCTTCAGGGCGTAGAGTCCGGCCGCCGACGCCTCCTGCAGAAACCGCCGTTCCAGCTCGTCGTCGGGCAGATGAAAGACCACATTCATCATCGAGCGATGCTCGGGCCGGGCGAAGGGGCGGTAGAAATCGCTGGCGTCGAGCAGCCGGTAGAGGCGGTCGGCCTTCTTCCGGTTGCGTCGTTCCATCTCGGCAAGCCCTCCTTCGTCGCGAATCCATTCGAGCACGCACCTGACAACATAGACGGCGAAAGTGTTGGTGGTGTTGGTCAGGGAATCGTCCGCCGCGGCACGATCGTAGTTGAGCAGCAGCGGGGTGCGCTCGTCGGCATGGCCGAGCAGGTCCTCGCGCACGATCACCAGTGCCATGCCCGAAGGGCCGAGATTCTTCTGCAGCCCGGCGTAGACCAGGCCGAAGCGGCTGAAATCGAGCTGCCGGGAAAGGATTTCCGAAGTCTGGTCGGTGACCAGCGGCACGCCGCCGGCCTCGGGGAATTCCCGCCACTGGGTGCCGAAGACGGTATTGTTGCTGGTCAGATGCAGATAGGCGGCATCCTGCTCGATGGCCTCGGCCGGGACCTCGGGCAGCCGGTCGTAATTGGTTTCGGCGCTGGAGGCGATGACCCGCACGTCGGCGAAGGGCCGGGCGTCGCTCGCCGCCAGGCGGGAGAAATTGCCGCTTTCCACATAGAGGCACTTGCGCGAAGGGGACCGGCCTGCCAGATTCTGCGGCAGAGCCGCGAACTGCATGCGGGCGCCGCCATGGATAAAAAGGATCCGGTAGCTGTCGGGCAGGCCGGTCAGCTGCCGGAAAAAGGCCTTGGCCTCGTCGAGAACGGCTTGAAACTCCTTCGAGCGATGGCTGATCTCGATGACCGAGACCCCCATGCCGTTGTAGTCGAGCCATTCGTCCCGAATCCGCTCCATCACCGGCCGCGGCAGCATCGCCGGCCCGGCACCGAAATTCCATACCTGTGACATTTCTCGTATTGGCTCCTGTGATGAACTCGGAAAACCTGCAACCTCTCCAGCAAGACTCGCGTCCGTTCGCTTGAGCTCACTCAAGACGCGGAGATGCAGAGCCCGTCCTTTCGGGAGTTCGCCGTATCCGCCATTGAACGGTTTTCCCTTCCGGATCTTCTTCGCGGCTCTGCGGCTCTGCGCGCAAATCTTGTTCGCGCCCTGGTGTCCCCATGCTGAAAACGCTCTATTTTATGCTGCGGCACTCCAGATAGAACCGCTTCTCGTCGGCCTCCCCCATGGAGAAGGTCTTGCGCGGCAGGGCGCCGTCGAGAACGATGCTGCGAAAAAGTTCGAACTTGGAGATGGCCGGCAGGTAGAAACCGACGCAGCCCGGCCGGGAACCGAGCCGGGTCACCACCTCGTCGCCGTGGATATAGTCGATCCGCCCGCCGCCGGCCTCCAGCTCCCGGTCGAGAAAGGCCTGCAGGGTACCGACCGCGAGACTGCTCGGAGCGCCGTCCACCTCGATCAGTCCGAAACGGTCGCCGGCGACAAAGGCGAAGCGCTGCGTCGCCGCCTCCTCAGCCAGCGCCTGCCGCACCTGGCCGGCATCGGCCAGCACGCTCTGCCGAACACGACAGCCCTGCTGTTGCAGGGAAGCGCCCAGGCGCGCCAGCAGCGCCTCGGGATCGACGTCGAACACCACCCGATGGATCGCCTCAAACTCCAGGCCTGGATCGTGCAGGTTGACCAGCTCCACCAGCGCCCAGCGTGCCGGGTGGTCCATCACCTGTCGCGGGTCGTCGGCCTCGGCCTTGGTCTGTTCCCAGATCGCCTTGGCCGTGGCGAAGGAATGATTGCCGTCTCCCATGGCATAGAGGAGGGGAGCCCGCCCCTCGACCCGGTAGCGGGCGGTGAAAGTTTCGGGCTCGGCCAGGCGCGCCAGGGCGCGGCCGACCTGCTGCAGCAGCCGCGGCTCGCTCACCTGCCAGCCGCGCAGATGTCCGCCGCCAGCCATCAGTTCTAAATCGTACAGCCGGGGAAGCTCCTCCGCGAACAGGGGCTCGATGACCGTCCGCCCGGGATCGTCGATCAGCACCATGATGTGCGGCAGTTCCAGGCAGGCGTCCTGCCGCACCTTGATCCGGGGCGGCAGACGGTCGAGGATGGTCCCCTCGGTGGCGCGGATAAGGCTGTCGGCGCCGGCCCGGTAGTCGTAGGCTTCGAGATCGAGGGCGACCATCAGCCCCTTGCGCGAGGGTGTCCGCGCCGTAGCCCGGTCGAGCAGCACGAAACCGGCCGGCAGCCGGCGCAGCACGCCGGCATCGAGGTAGTCGCGCATGGTCCGGTTGATGGCGGCGATCCGCGCCTCGCTCCCGGGCTGTTCGAGATAGACCTCGGGAAAGATCATCTTCAGGGTCGAAGGGGCGTCGCCGACCTCCTGTTCGACCCGCTGCCAGTAGTCAGGCTGCGAGGTGTACTGGTCACAGGCGATCACCGCCCAGCGCCTCAGATCGACCTCCGGGGCGGGGATGAGAATGTCGGGAACCTTGAGTCCGATCGCGGAGAAATCCATGGTTTGCGCTGTCCTATTTGATCCGTTTCAGGTGCGATGCGCCGCCCTCGGGCTGCGGCTTGCCGGCCGGCGCGGCCGGTCCCTCTTCCTGGTCGCCGGCTGGGGCTTCGCCGATGGTCGGCAGGGTACCTTCGGCCAGCATGCGGCCGATGCCCTCGGCGACGGCCAGACACTGCTTCATGCAGACCCGGCGGGCGGGGCAGCTTTCGCAGTCCGCCTCGCCGCCGGCCGCGCGCAGGGCGTGCACGACCAACTCGACACTCTCCAGCTGGTTCAGGGGAATGAAATACATCTCCTTCTCCTTTCGCGCCGTCAGTCGGCCCCGTTCAGGGTGCGGCCGGCGGCGTCGGTGAAGGCCGCCAGCCGGGTCATCATCTGCCGGAAATCTTCGGGCCGCAACGACTGCGGTCCGTCACTGGCGGCATCCTCCGGATGCGGATGCACCTCGACGATCAGCCCGTCGGCTCCGGCCGCCGCCGCCGCGTAGCACATGGGAGGCACCAGGTGGGCGTGTCCGGTGGCGTGCGACGGGTCGACGATGACCGGCAGGTGGGTCTGGTTCTTGAGCACCGGAACCGCGGCGATATCGAGGGTGTTGCGGGTCGCTGTCTCGAAGGTGCGAATGCCCCGCTCGCAGAGGATCACCCGCCGGTTACCCTCGGCGAGAATGTATTCGGCGCTCATCAGGTATTCCTGGATGGTCGTCGACATGCCGCGCTTGAGCAGGATCGGCTTGTCGAGCTGGCCGAGCATCTTCAGCAGGGCGAAGTTCTGCACGTTGCGGGCGCCTACCTGCATGACGTCGGCATAGCGGGCTACCAGTTCGACATCCCGCGGGTTGACCACCTCGGTCACGACCGGCAGGCCGGTCTCTTCGCGCGCCAGCGCCAGCAGCTTCAGCCCTTCCTCTTCCAGCCCCTGAAAGGCGTAGGGCGAGGTGCGCGGCTTGAAGGCACCGCCCCGCAGCAGCCGGGCGCCGGCGGCCTTGACCGCCCTGGCGGTCTCCAGAATCTGCGACTCGCACTCCACCGAACAGGGGCCGGCCATGACCACGAACTCTTCACCTCCGACCACCAGCCCCGGGACGATTTCGACCAGGGTCGGCTCGGGCTTGACCTCGCGGCCAGCCAGCTTGTAGGGCTTGAGGATCGGCACCACGCTTTCGACCCCGGGCAGGGTCTGCAGGGTCTGCAGTACCGCCTTGCCCCGCTCGTCACCGACGGCGCCGACGACATTGCGGGTCGTGCCGTGAATGACGTGCGGCTTGTAGCCGAGCTCGCGGATCCTTTTTTTGACCTCCGCCAGCTCCTTCCTGCCGGCGCTGGACTTCATGACGATGATCATTCCTTCACTCCGTTCCGGTCGATGGCGGGTGGACGTTCGCCCATGGGCTTCGCCTCCCGCCTTCCTTCGTCCATCGACCAGAAACGAAAAAACCACGGGAGGCCGCATCCGGTCTGCCCATGGTTTCCTGATTGTGTCGCGGGGAATCGCCTATCCGAAAGTCACAACCGGCCCAGAGGCAGACGGTTCGAAAAAAACCAGCTGCCAAAAAAGAAAAACGAAAACCGGAAGGACCAGTGCATCATCGGTGACGAAACTCCCCTGTTCGGAATCAGCGCCGCGTCGATTCCGGCCGGTCCGAAAATCCGGCCAGTCTTGACTGATTCAGCTTTTGTTAAGTAACAGATACGCTGGCAAATGGCAAGCAAAAGCTCTCAGGACACCCGGCCGGCGGCGACCAGGTCCTGCAGAAAACGGCCGACCCAGCGATGTACGTCGTTGCGCCGCAGATCCTGCCGCAAACGGCGCATCCGCTGCTGTCGCTCCTCGAGGGGCATGTGGAAGGCCTTGCAGATCGCCTCGGCCGTTCCGTCGACATCATAGGGATTGACCAGCAGCGCATCCGTTCCCATCTGGTCGGCGGCGCCGGCGAACTCGCTCAGAATCAGGACGCCGTTGTTGTCGATGGAGCAGGCGCAGTATTCCTTGGCGACCAGGTTCATGCCGTCGCGCAGCGGAGTGATCAGGGCGATTTCGCTCGCCCGGTAGTGGGCCAGAAGCTGGACCGAGTCGAGGGAGCGGTACTGGTAGTGGATCGGCACCCAGCCCGATTCGGCGAAGCGGCTGTTGATGCGGCCGACCTCGCGATCGAGCAATTCCTTGTGCCGCTGGTATTCAGGCACCAGGGTGCGGCTGGGAACGACGATCTGCAGCAGGGAGCTGCGGCCGCGCATCTCCGGACAGATCTCCAGCGCCCGCTCGAAGGCGAGAAACCGCTGCTGCAGCCCCTTGGTGTAGTCGAGCCGGTCGATGCCGAGAATCAGCTGCCGCCCCCTGAGATTTTCGTGCAGGAACCAGGCGGCCTCGTCCACTTCCTTGGCCCGCGCCCGCCTTTCGAAATCGGCGACATCGATGCTGATGGGAAAGTTGCCGGCCCGCACCACCCGGTCCCGGTACTGCAGCAGGGTGTGGTAGCGCTTGCGGGCGATGATCTGTACATCGTCCAGCAGATTGACGCTGTTGACGAAGTTGCGCCGGTCGCGCAGGGTCTGGAAGCCGATCAGATTGTACTCCAGCAGCCCGCGCAGCAGGGGCTCCTTCCAGGGCAGCCGCCGCAGCAGGTCGGGCGACGGAAATGGAATGTGCAGAAAGAACCCGAGATTGTTGCGGCAGCCGAGCCGGCGCAGCTCGGCGCCGACCAGAATCAGCTGGTAGTCGTGCACCCAGACCAGGTCATTGTCGCCGACCTGGCGGGACATCACCTCGGCGAAGCGACTGTTGACCCGCTGATAGTCCTGCCAGGTCGAGCTGCGGAACTGGCAGTGACCGAGCAGGTCATGAAAGAGGGGCCAGAGGGTCTCGTTGGAAAATCCGTGATAGAAACCGTCGACATCCTTCCCGTCGAGCGGCACCGGAATCAGCCGGTAGCCGCGGCGCTCTCCGAACTGGTCGAGCAGGGCCTCGACCGGCGCCTCCCCGCCGCAACCGGGCCAGCCCGTCCAGACGCCACTGTTGGCGCGAACGACCGGCTCCAGCGCCGTCACCAGTCCTCCCGATCCCGGCGCCACCTCCCAGCGATCCTCGTCCTGCCGGATCACGGCGGGCAGCCGGTTGGAAACAACCACCAGACGATGTCCTGCCAGCATCACTCAGTCCCTCCCGCAACAAGCAGTTTCTTCCAGTCGTCGAGAAAACGCAAAAGCCCGTTCGGCGGCCTAATCCACCAGGTCGCCCGCGTCGGCCGCACCTCTTCGCGCACCAGGATGCCCTGGCCGCGACCTTCCAGCGCGGCAAAGGCGTCCTCGTCGGTCAGGTCGTCCCCCAGGTAGACGACGCAGACCGAAGGCGGCTCCTCGGCCAGAAGGTCGCGCACCACGCTTCCCTTGTCCCGCCCCGGACAGCGCAGTTCCAGTCCGCCGTCGAAGGGGTGCAGCTCCAGCAGATATCGCTCCGCCAGCTCTCCGAGAAGCCTGCGGGCACCGACCTGCAGGCGCTCCCGCTCGCCCCCGTCCAGCCCGCGCCAGTGCACCGCCACCGAAAACGGTTTGCGCTCGACGGCATGCGGCGGGCAGCCGATGCCCTCCAGCGCAGCCGCCTCGACCAGGGCACGCCGCCAGCTCTGCGGCAATCCGGGAGACTCGAGCCGACCTTCGGCCCGCAAACGCTCCCAGCCATGACAGCCCCAGATTTCCGGCAGGCGGGGAAGCCGCAACAGCCGGGGAATATCGGCGACCGGCCGGCCGGTGACGATCACGGTGCGGCAGTTCTCGGCGGCAATGATCGACTCCAGCCGCCCCTCGACACCGGGATGGGGAAAGGCCCGGTCACGCTCGGCGACAAAGGGCGCCAGGGTTCCGTCGTAGTCGAGCAACAGCAGATAGCGGTCATGGTTCCGGACGGCCCGCCAGAAAGCGGCAGGCAGCCCGGGCTCCGGCATGTTCGACAACGGAAACTCCCTTCAACGTCTTGAAAGCACTGTGGACACGGGTGCAAGTCTACCATATTTTTGCAGCAATCCCGGCAACCTGCGTACCGCATCATTTTTCCTTGACAGCCCGGGGCCCCTTTGGCTATAAACGGGTCTCTGCTTCGCCCAGGTAGCTCAGTCGGTAGAGCAGAGGACTGAAAATCCTCGTGTCGGCAGTTCGATTCTGTCCCTGGGCACCACGCCATCATCAAGCCCCCGCGATACCGACCGCGGGGGCTTCGTTTTTTCATCCCCCTGCACACAAACCAAAACCACCCTGTGGCCCTTTCACGGCCATCCGTAACACGAAATCTTAGATTTGTCACACTTTTGGGGTTGACATCCGCCTTCGGGCCTCCTATGGTGTTACAAATTTTTATTTTCGTAACACTGAACGCCCCTCAATATCCAGACCATCAAAGGAGCACCGCAACATGAAGCGCATTCTGTCTCTTGCGACTTTTCTGCTGATCATCTCGACCCTGCCGGCACTGGCCGCCCATCCGGACACCAAATCCGAGATCGAAAGCCTCAAGGAACGGATCCGGTCCCTGGAATCGAGACTGGGAGAGGAACAGGAGCCCGCCGAGGAAGCTCCCTTCACTCTCTCCGCGCTCGGCAAGCACCTCAGCATCGGCGGCCTGCTCGAACTCGAGGCAAGCCTCGAAAAAACCGAGGGAGAAACGGAAAACAGCGACCTGACCCTGGCCACCGCCCAGCTTTCGCTGGAAACCGAAATCAACGAAAACCTCGGCGGCCATGTCATCCTGCTTTACGAAGAAGATCCCGACAATCCGGACGACGAAACGCTCAAGGTCGATGAAGCGGTCATCAGTCTCGCCTGCCCGAACAGGCTTGCCGGCATGACCCCGACCCTGCAGGCCGGAAAGCTCTATCTTCCCTTCGGCAACTTCAACAGCCACCTGATCAGCGATCCGCTGACGCTCGAACTCGGCGAAACCAGCGACACCGCCGCAATCTTCGGTCTGGAGGGCGAGACCACGAACCTGAGTCTCGGCGTTTTCAACGGTGCCGTCGACACCGACAATGACAGTATCGACACCGTAGTGGTTTCCGCCACCTTCCAGCCGGAAGAGACCTTCGGCTTCGGCCTTTCCTGGATCAGCGACCTGGCGGAAAGTGACAACGGCCTGGTCGCCGACAAAACCCTCTACGGCTCGGCCGTTCCCGCCGCCGCCGCCTACCTTTCCGCCGTCTTCGGACAGTTCGATTTCGAGGCCGAAATTCTCGGCGCCCTGGACAATTTCGATCGGCCCCTGGTAGGACTGTCCGAACTGACCGGCAACCGGCCCCTGGCCTGGAACCTGGAGGCGGCCTGGATGCCGAACGACCGCACGCAGCTTGCCGTTCGGGCGGAAGGCGCCCGGGACTTCCAGGATGATGTCAGGCGGTATGGAATCGCCGGTTCCTACGGCATTTTCCCGCACGCCGTCCTGGCTCTCGAATACCTCTACGCCGACCCGGACGCCGAGGCGAAAAGCCACTCTCTGACCGGCCAGCTGGCCTTTGAATTCTGAACCGGCAACCCGACAATCACAAGGAGGAGAAAATGAAACGCCTGCTCATGATGCTGGCACTGTTGCTTGCCGCCGCCCCCTGTCACGCCCATTTCGGCACCATCGTTCCGTCCGACGATATCGTCACCCAGGATGACAGCAAGATCATCAACCTGCAGGTGAAATTCATCCACCCGATGGAGCGGCACTACATGGAAATGGCCAAGCCGAAGCAGTTCGGCGTCATGCACAACGGCAGGAAAACCGACCTGCTCGATACCCTGCGGGCAACCAAGGGCAAAAGCCCCGACCAGGATCGGGAATTTACCTTCTGGACCACCGACTTCAAGATCCGCCGTCCCGGCGACTACACCTTCTACGTCGAACCGGCCCCCTACTGGGAGCCGGCCGAAGACCTGTTCATCATCCATTACACCAAGGTCTGCGTGAACGCCCTCGGCCTGGAATCGGGCTGGGATCAGCCGATGGGGCTGGAAACCGAAATCGTTCCCCTGACCCGGCCCTACGGGCTGTGGACCGGCAACATCTTTTCCGGTCAGGTCCTGCTGAAAGGGAAACCGGTCCCTTACGCCGAGGTCGAAATCGAATACCTGAACGAATCGCCGGACAACATCAGCATCATCAACGCGCCGTCCGATCCCTACGTGACCCAGGTGATCAAGGCCGACGCCAACGGCATCTTCCATTACGCCATGCCGAAGGCCGGCTGGTGGGGATTCGCCGCCCTGAACGAAGCCGACTGGACCATGAAACACGACGGCGTGGAAAAAAACATTGAAATCGGCGCCGTCTACTGGGTCCACACCCGCGACATGAAATAAAGGATCAGAAGAAAAAACAACCTGGACAGGCCTGCCGCTGCGGATGGTCCGTTGCGGCAGGCTGGCCTCTTTTCTTTCCCTGAGAGGACAGACAGATGAAACAGCTCCAACTCAAAGGCACGCTGATTCCGGCGATGCTGCTGGTCCTGCTCTTTGCCGGCAACGCCCTGGCGCACAAGGTCAATCTGTTCGCTTACGTCGAGAACGGCAAGATTTTCACCGAAAGCTACTTCCCGGACGGGCGCCCGGTGGAGGGCGGCAAGGTGCTGGTCTACGACAGCAACGGCAAACAGCTGCTGGCAGGGACCACCAACAAGGAAGGTTTTTTCAACTTTGCGATCCCGAAGGTCGATGACCTGAAAATTGTCATAGAGGCGACCATGGGACACAGGAACAGCTTCAGGCTGAAAAAAACCGAGGTGGAGGCCGGACAATGACAGCCTGTCGCCGCATTCTGTGCTACAGTCTGCTCGCAGCCGCGATTCTTTTCGGCAGTCCGCAGCCGTTGCGGGCCGCCGAAAGCGGTTGCTCCGAAGCGGTCGCCAAAATAGACGCGCAAAATTCAAAGCTTTCCCGCGACCTGCGCCGTATCCAGCGCGAGATCGCCGCCCTGCGGGCCGACCTCGACAAACCGGGCATGCAGGAAATATTCGGGGGCATCGGTTATATCTTCGGTCTGTTCGGCGTCGCCTTTTTTGTCGCCGCACGACGCAAATAGACAGGACAAGGCCATGCACATATCGGATGGAGTCCTTCCAACGACGGTTTCGGTGGCCAGCTATGTCGTCAGCGGCGCCATCGCCGCCTGGAGCGTTCGTCGCACCCGCAATGAGCAGCTGCCCAAGATCGCCGTCGTCAGCGCCACTTTCTTCGTCGCCTCGCTGATCCACATCCCCTTCGGTCCGACCAGCGTTCATCTGTTGCTTCCGGGGCTGGTCGGCGCCCTGCTCGGACCGAGCGGTTTTCTCGCCATCATGCTCGGGCTGCTGCTGCAGAGCCTGCTCTTTCAGTTCGGCGGCCTGACGGCGCTTGGCGCCAACGCCCTGATGATGGGTCTGCCGGCCCTGTTCTGCGGCCTGATCTTCCAGACACTGAAAGGACAGGACAACAGGCGCCAGATGCTGGTCGGCGGACTGGCAGGCGGCCTCGGCACCCTGCTGGCGGCCGTTCTGCTGGCCTGCCTGCTGGCCACCGGCGGCGAGGACTTTTTCGGTGTCGCCAAGCTGGCCCTGCTCGCTCACCTGCCGGTTATCGGCATCGAGGCGGTGGTGACCGCCATCACCATCTCCTTTCTCGCCCGGGTCAAGCCGGAACTGCTGCAGGCCCCCTTCCGGGCCTCCCGGGAGGGCACGTGAATCCGGAACCGGTCACCCTGCCCGGCTGGAGCCTGGCCGGCATTCTGCTGACGCTGCTGCTGCTTGCTGCCGCCAGCGCTTTTGGCGTGCGCCGCCTGACGCGCGAATCCGGCAAACGCCGGGACGGCGAACCGGACTGGTCCCTGCCGCAGATCGACGCCGCAAACGACGGTGGATCCCCGATCCACCGCTGGGAGGTCCGCTGCAAGCTGCTCGGTCTGCTCGGTTTCGCCTTCCTCGTCGTCGCCATCGAAAACTGGCAGACGGCGGCAGCCGCCTGCGGCATCGCCGTTTCTCTGATCGTGGCGGCAGGTCTGCCCTTTGACCGCGCCCTGGCACGCCTGCTCGCCATGAGCGGCTTTCTCGGCATGTTCCTGCTGGTGATGCCCTTCTCCGCACCGGCCCACCCCGGAGACCTGCTGATCCGGTTCGATTCTCTGCCATCCCTGACCTGGAACCTGCGCGGCCTGCACCGGGCCCTGGTGATCTGTCTCAAGGCGAGCGCGGTGGCCCTGCTGATGGAGCCGCTGCTGGCGACCGCCTCGCTGACCCGCACCCTGCAGGGGCTGCGCCGGCTCGGAATGCCGGCCATCTTCGGACAGATGCTGCTTTTGGCCCATCGCTACAGCTACGTCTTTCGCCACGAGGCCTGGCGCATGGCCACCGGCATGCGCCTTCGCGGCTTCCGCCCTGGCAGCAGCCGTCGCGCGCTCGGCGCCTACGGTAATTATCTCGGCATGCTCTTCGTCCGCAGTTTCGAGCGGACCGAACGGGTCTACGACGCCATGCAGGCCCGCGGCTACCGCGACCGCTTTCCCGAACCGGAGCCGCAACCGGCCCGGGGCCGGGATCTGCTGCTGGCCGGCCTTTTTCTGCTGCTCGGCCTCGGTCTGCTGCTGGCCGACAGGTTGATTTTTTGACGCCGTGGGACCCTGTCGCAGAACGCCACGGATGCCGGCAAC
This sequence comes from Geothermobacter ehrlichii, assembly GCF_008124615.1. Classification (NCBI taxonomy): domain Bacteria; kingdom Pseudomonadati; phylum Thermodesulfobacteriota; class Desulfuromonadia; order Desulfuromonadales; family Geothermobacteraceae; genus Geothermobacter; species Geothermobacter ehrlichii. The sequence continues at coordinate 30,305 of NZ_VNIB01000003.1, read as the reverse complement.
AGACCCCCAAAAGCGGTCTCGCGCCCGTTCGCAGTTGCTCACTCGAGACGCAGAGAAAAGCAAACAAGGAGAGAGTCTTTCGGCGTATTGCCTCTGCGGTCTTTGCGCCTTTAGCGAGAAAAACGAGCGAGCGCGAGATAATACTTTCGCCTGGGACTCATGGCGGTCCAAACCTTCAACCTTTAACCTTGCGCCTCTGACCTGAACCCATGCACGATCTCAACCGACCAGCCCCCCTGCCCAACCCGGGCGAATCCCTCTTCGCACTGCGCGGCGTGGAGTACGCCTACCCCGGCGGCTTTCAGGCCCTGCGCGGCATCGATCTCTCCGTCGCCCCCGGCGACCGGCTGGCCCTGGTCGGCCACAACGGCTCCGGCAAGACGACGCTGGTCAAGCAGCTGTGCGGGCTGCTGGCGCCCGACAGGGGCGAGGTCTTCTACAAGGGCTCTTTGCTGCGCAAAGAGCATCTGAGTCGGGCCCGGCTGGAGATCGGCCTGCTGTTCCAGGACCCGGACGACCAGCTCTTCTGCCACAGCCTGCTGGAAGATGTCGCCTTCGGCCCCCGCAACCAGGGACTGTCGGCCAGGGAGGCGGAAATCGCCGCCAAACGGGCCCTGCAGCAGGTCGATCTGCTCGATCTCGTCTACAAGCCGCCGCACGCCCTCAGCTACGGCCAGAAGAAACGCGCCGCCCTGGCCGGACTGCTGGCCATGCGCCCCGAGGTGCTGATTCTCGACGAGCCGACCGCCAATCTCGATCCCCGGCAGGAAGCGGTCTTCGTCGAACTGCTGCGCGACTACGCAGGCACCCTGATCATCATCAGTCACGACCTGCTCTTTCTCTACGAGCTCTGCGACCGGGCCGTGGTTCTCGACGCCGGCCACATCCATCACGACTACAGCATGCGCGAGCTGGTTTCCCACCGGGCCTCCCTGCGTGAACACGGCCTCGACTTCTCCTTCCGCTTCGCCGCCGAGCCCATGGAAACGGGCAGCGACCGGCCAGCGGATTCAGCCCGGAGCGAAACCGTGGCCGACCCGGAGCCGGAACCGGCGGCAAAACCGGCCGGGCGGCCGCTCATCGAACTGGAAGACTTCCATTTCAGCTATCCAGACGGCACCCGGGCCCTGCGCGGTATCGACCTGCAGATCGACCGGGGAGAACGGGTGGCCCTGGTCGGGGAGAACGGGGCCGGCAAGAGCACCCTGCTCGCCTGTCTGCTCGGCATTCACCAGGGGCGGGGAAGCTACCGCTTCGCCGGACGACCGGTCGACCGCCGCAACCTCCGCCAGCTCTGGCGGAAGATCAGCCTGGTCTTCCAGGACTGTTCGGACCAGCTGTTCTGCGCCAGCGTCTTCGACGAGGTCGCCTTCGGTCCGCGGCAACTGGGCTACAGCGAGCTGGAGGTCGAACGAAGGGTCGGTGAAGCCCTGGCCAAGGTCAGGCTGCAGGGTTTCGAGAAGCGGATTCCGCTGAAACTTTCCGGCGGCGAACGCAAACGCCTTGCCCTGGCCAGCGTACTGGCGCTCGATCCGGAGGTGCTGGTGCTCGACGAACCGACCGCGGGGCTCGATCCCCAGGGCGAAGAGCTGCTGCTCGACATCCTGCGCCAGCTCGACTGCACCCTGCTGCTGGTCACCCACGACATGTTCTTCGTGCGCAACCTGACCTCACGCACGCTGGTCATGCACAAGGGAACGATTCTGCGCGACCTGCCGACCGGGGCCTTTCTCGATGCCAGCGACCTGGCCTCACTCAACGGCCTCGACTACACCTACCGCGATCGCTGCGCCCTGGAGATCCGCCAGCTGCAACATGTGCATGAGCATTCCCACCGCCACCGGCATCTGCACGAGCATGAACACCGGCACGGCGACCTGGTGCACTGCCATCCCCACGAGCACGAGCACGAACACAGCCACAGCTTCGTGCACCGGCACGACGCCGACGACCGGCACGAGCATCCGCCGACACGGCTCTATCACGATCACGAGCATCCCGACCACGACCGGGAACCGCACGACCACGAACACTGAGCCGGCAGCACCAGGTCAGGCCGGGTGGACGATGCGGCCGCCGATACGTCCCGGACAGCTCACCTCCGACAGTCGCCGGATACGTTCCTCCGTCGGCGGATGGGTCCGCAGCAGGTAGGGGAGGTCGCCGGGAGCCGGTCCGAGCATCCGGCGCCAGAAGGAGCGTTCCCGCCATTCGAGCCGCGCCAGAGCCCTTGCCAGTCCCTCGGGATCGCCGGTCAGCATGACGGCGGTCAGGTCGGCATCGAATTCCCGCACCCGCGACAGGCCCCGCTGCAGCAGGGTCGACAGGTAGGGCGCCGCCAGCAGGAGCGACAGCGCCGTCCAGTTGATCTGCACCTGGCCGGCCAGGGCCCGCGGCAGGTTGAACAGCACCAGCAAGAGCCCCAGGCCCGCCAGCAGACCGGTGATCTGCTCGCTCCAGCCGGCCAGGGCCATCAGGCGCAGGTCGCGGTTGCGGATGTGGCTGATTTCGTGCGCCAGCACACCGGCCAGTTCCCTCTGGTCGAGGGTCTGCAGCAGGCCGGAGGTGACCGCCACGGCGGCGTCCCGCGAATCGCCGACGGCAAAGGCGTTGACCATCGGGGTCTGCAGCAGGTAGAGCGCGGGGATCTGCTCCAGCTCCGCCCGGATCGCCAGCTCCTCGACCAGCCGGTAAAGCTGCGGCGCCTCGAAGGGTGACAGCGGGCGGGCCCGGTAAAAACGCATCACCAGCCGCGGCGAAATCCTGACCCCGATCAGCAGAACCAGAAAAACCGCCGGCACCAGCACCAGCAGGCCGTCCCGCCCCCAGAGCAGCCATTCCGCCAGCGCCGGTATCGCCACCGTGCAGGCGAGCAGCAGCAGGGAGTGCAGCCGGTTGCGCAGCAGGTTGTAAAGCCAGGCATGGCCATCGATACGCCAGGCGGTCATTGTCTCTCCTCCCCCTCGCTGTGGGTTCTTCGCTATCCAGCGGGAGAAGAAACACAAACCGTGCCGAAGCAAACTGCCGAAATTGCGCCCTTTTCGGACGGACAAAACGCTTCGGCGACGTCGCCGGCGACAGGAATGCGACAGGCCGTGTCCTTTAGTTGGACAAGCAGGAGACCAGCCCGTCGCCAAGGCCGGCCAGCAGGTCGAGGTAGGAAGCACCGGAGACGGGACGATCCACTCCGAGCGGATCGAGCTGTCCGTGACGGAGTGCCAGCCCCTCGGTCAGCACCCGCAGCAGTTTCGGCTCGAACTGCGGCTCGCTGAACACGCAGACGGCACCACTCCGCCGCAGCAGGTCGCGCAGTTCGCGCAGGCGGCGCGCCCCAGGCGGCCGGTCGGGATGAATGGCCAGGGCTCCCAGCGGCTCGAGGCCGAACGCGCGCTCGAAATACTGGTAGGCATCGTGAAAGACCAGGTACTTTTTCGTGCGCACCGCTGCCAGGCGGTCGGAAAGACCTTGCTGCAGCGCCGCAATCCACCCGGCCAGCCGCTCGGCCCGCCGCCGGTAGTCCGTCCCGTTCTCTGGATCGATTCCGGCCAGCCGCTCGGCCAGGGCCAGCACCAGCAGGCGGGCATTGTCCGGATCAAGCCAGAGATGGGGGTCGATGTCGCCATCTTCGTCATGCTCCACCGCCTCGTGCCGCCAGGCACCCCCCCGCCGGGCCGGCAGCAACCGCACTCCGGACAGGGAGCCGAAGGTCAGCAGCCTCTCCTCCGGCAAAGAGGCGAGGTGCCGGACAAGAAAGTTTTCCAGCTGCGGCCCCACCCAGACCACCAGGTCGGCAGCGGCCAGGGCCCGCATCTGCGATGGCCGCAGGGTGAAGCTGTGCGGCGAAGCCCCACCGGGCAGCAGCAGTTCGACCCGCGAAGGGTCGCCGACAACCCCTGCCGCCAGATCGGCCAGCGGCTTGAGACTCGCCACCAGCTTCGGAGCCGCGAAAACCGGGCTCGCTGTCAACAGACAGCAGACGAAAAAAACCACCATGCGGATCATCGGCATCGGCCTCCCGGTGCAGAAACGGAACAACGTCCCGGGCGAAATCTTTTCCGCCGCCCGGGTTATGTTATAATATAGCACGTTCGTCCTGGCCGACCAACCCGGCCGCCAAGTCCACCGGGAGGAAAACATGCCGGCAGGATGCCGCTCCATACCCTTTTCGCCGGACCACGACCACGGCGACTGTGTCCGCCAGGCTCTCGACCGGGCGGAGCAGGTCTGTCGCGCCCGGGGCGCCCGCCTGACTCCGCTACGGCGGCGGGTTCTCGAACTGCTCTGGCAGAGCCACCGGCCGGTGGGGGCCTACGATCTGCTCGCCCGCCTGCAGCGGGAAGGGAGGGCGGCGCCACCGACCGTTTACCGCACCCTCGACTTTCTGCTCCGACTCGGCCTGGTTCACCGCATCGCCTCGCTCAACGCCTGGATCGGCTGTTGCCGGCCGGATGAACCCCACAGCGGCCAGTTTCTCATCTGCCGCTCCTGCAACGCCCTGGACGAACTCAACGTCAGCCAGGTGGACGATTCCATCCGCAACGCTTCGCAGCGAGCCGGGTTCATCGTCGAGGAGCAGACCGTGGAAATCTTCGGCCTCTGTCACCACTGCCGGGAGGCGAACCATGACTGAAGCGACGGACCGCCTCCTGCTCGGGCTCGAAGATGTCAGCTACCAGGCCAAGGATCGCCTGTTGATCGATCGGGTCAGCCTGCAGGTGAGGCGGGGCGAGATCCTGACCATCATCGGCCCCAACGGCGCCGGCAAGACCACCCTGCTGAAGCTGGCCCTCGGCCTGCTGCCGCCATCCGCCGGCAGGGTCCGCCGCGCGCCGGGGCTGCGCGTCGGCTACATGCCGCAGCGGCTGGCCATCGATCCCAGCTTTCCCCTGACTGCCCGCCGCTTCCTCTCGCTGGCCGGGCCGACCGCGCCCGGCAGCCGGCGGAAGATTCTGGCCGAGGTGGGCCTGCAGCAGCAGATCGACCACCAGATCAGCCATCTTTCAGGGGGCGAGCTGCAGCGGCTGCTGCTGGCCCGCGCCCTGCTGCGCGACCCGGAACTGCTGGTGCTCGACGAACCGGCCCAGGGCATCGACGTCCACGGGCAGGCCGAGCTCTACCGGCTGCTGGCCGACATCCGCCGGCAGCGCGGCTGCGGCATCCTGCTGGTTTCGCACGATCTGCACCTGGTGATGGCGGCGACCGACCAGGTTCTCTGCCTCAACCGCCACATCTGCTGTTCCGGCAGCCCCGAATCGGTCGCCCGGACGGGGGAATTTCTCGAACTGTTCGGACCGGCGGCCAGCCGTAGCCTGGCCATCTACAGCCACGAAACGGACCACCATCGGGACCATCGCCATGGATGATTTCATGCTGCGGGCTCTGGCCGGCGGACTGGGTGTCGCCCTGGTCGCCGGGCCCTACGGATCCTTCATCGTCTGGCGGCGCCTGGCCTATTTCGGCGACACCCTGGCCCACGCCGCCCTGCTCGGCATCGCCGGCGCCCTCTTTTTCGACCTGGCGCCGCTGGCCGGCGTGACCTCCGTCTGCCTGCTGCTCGCCCTGCTTCTCTTCCTGCTGCAGCGCCAGGGACGGCTGGCCGGCGACACACTGCTCGGCATTCTCAGCCACACCGCCCTGGCTCTCGGCCTGGTGGTCCTCTCCTTCATGGAAGAGGTCCGGGTCGACCTGCTCGGCTACCTGTTCGGCGACATTCTCGCCACCTCGGGAAGAGATCTGTGGTGGATCTATCTCGGCGGCGGGACGGCCCTGCTGCTCCTCTGGCGGCTCTGGCGGCCCCTGCTCTGCCTGACCGCCGATGAGGACCTGGCGCGGGTGGAAGGCGTACGGGTCGACCTGGTCAAGGCCCTCTTTCTGCTGATGCTGGCCCTGGTGGTGGCGATCCTGATGAAGATCGTCGGCCTGATCCTGGTCACCGCCCTGCTGATCATCCCCGCCGCCGCGGCCCGACAGTGGACGGCCTCGCCCGAAAGCATGGGCGCGGCCGCCTCCGTCATCGGCATGCTGGCGGTGGCCGGCGGGCTGACCGCCTCCTGGCACTGGGACACGCCCGCCGGCCCGTCAATCGTCCTGACGGCGGGAGGCCTCTTTCTGCTCTCCCTGCTACGCCGCCGGCGATGAGATAAAATCAGGGATATCAGGGAAAGAGCAGCAGCTTCAGGGCAAAGGCCAGCACCGTGGCGGTGACCACCTTCTTGATCCAGTCGTGCCCCTTGGCCACCGCCAGTTTCGGCCCGATGGTGCCGCCGAGGGAATTGCCGACGGCCAGCGCCAGGCCGAGGGGCCAGTTGACCTGCCCGTGCCAGAGAAAGACCCCGAGGGCGATGAAGGTGTAGCAGAAGATGACGAACACCTTCACTGCGTTGATGCGCACCAGGTCGAGCCCGTGCACCAGCAGGGCGGTGATGACCAGAAACCCGACCCCCGCCTGGACGAAACCGCCGTAGACGCCGACGCCGAAAAAGCTGATCACCAGCACCAGCTTGCGCCAGAAGCCGAAGGCGACCTGTTGCCGCCGGATCCGCTTCATCGGGTCGAGGGCGGTGAAAACCATCACCCCGATCATGATCAGCGCCAGGATGCGCTTGAACAGCAGGTCGTCGAGGCTGATCGCCAGATTCGCCCCCACCCAGCTGCCGAGCAGCGCCGGCGGTGTGCAGAGCAGGGCCAGCTGTAGCGGCAGCATCCCCTTCTGCTGAAAGCCGCGGATGGCGAAGATGTTCTGGCAGAAGATGGCAATGCGGTTGGTGCCGTTGGCCATCGCTCCGGGCAGGCCCATGAAGATCAGCAGCGGCAGGGTCAGGAGCGAACCGCCGCCGGCCAGAACGTTGAGGATGCCGGCAATCACGCCGACGACAAACAGCAGGGGAAGTTGCCAGAGGTAGGGATCCATCTTTTCAACAGCCTTTGTCTGTTCCCAAACGAGTTCCGGACGGATTTCGCTGCACCTTAAACCCGAAGCGGCGGTTTGGCAAGCAAGCTTTCTCGTGAATCCCGGCAACTCAAACCAAAGGGAACGGATCCCGGTCAGAGTGCATCGTAGCGATCTTGCTCCTGGCCGTACGACCCGGACAAGGGCACGATCCACGCTCGTGTCACCCTTCGACAGCACGCCCCGCTTCGCGGCAAGCCATCTTCCTGGTCAGAACTCGATTTCGTCGATCTCCATGTCGAAAACGTTGAAGACCAGCTGCCGGTGCCGCAGCAGCCGCCCCTGCCGCAGCAGAATCTTGCAGACCTCGCTCACCTGCAGGCTGGCGGCCAGGGCCGGGGTGAAGGAGGGGTTGCCGAGCTGCGCCTCGATCCCCTTGCCACCCTGCCAGTGGCGATAGATCTTCTTCAGCGTCCGATCGCCGGGAAGCACCGTCGTCACATGGCCGTACCAGCCGGCGATGGCGCCGTGCACCAGCGGCAGCTGCAGCTTTTCGCAGACTTCCTCGATCTCCAGGCGCGCGCTGACGTTGTCGACCGCATCGACCACGCATGAGACTCCGGCCAGCAGCCTGGCGCCGTTGGAGCCGTCCAGCAACACCTGTCGCGGCTCAAGGGTGACGGCCGGGTTGATCTCGGCTATCCGCTCGGCGGCGATTTCGACCTTGGCCCGCCCCAGATGGCGCGGCGCCGAAAGGAGCTGTCGGTTGAGATTGTTCTCCTCGAAGACATCGTTGTCGATGACGACAAGCGTTCCGACGCCGAGCCGGGCCAGCTGCTCGAGGATGTAGCCGCCCAGTCCACCGGCGCCGACCACCGCCACCTTGCTGGCAAACAGCCGGCGTTGCTGCTCGACCGAAATCATCTGCCGGTTTCGCTGGTAGCGCGCCGGCAGCAGGCCGTTGTCAAGAATGACGGCCTCGACTTCGGCGATGCTCAGGCCGAACCGCTCGGCCGCCTCGAGCTGACAGCGCCAGGCGATCAGCCCGGCATCAGCCCGCTCACGGAGATAGTCCTGCAAACTGTCCATCTCAGCCTCCGCCGACCAGGGGAAAGATGGCGAGCGTCTCTCCATCGGCGAGCACCCGGTCGAGATCGACATGCCGGCTGTTGACCAGCAGGATACCGAGCTGCTCGCGGGGAAGCTCCAACGCGTCGACCACCTGCTTCACGGTTGTCCCTTCCGGATACTCCCGGGTCTCGATCTCGAACCGGCCGCGCCGGAAGGTCGCAAAGAGCTTGACGGTAATCTTCATGGTCTCTCGTCTCCGAAATGAACCCTGAGCTGCAGCAGACACCCGCTCGCCTGTCCCTGCAGCTTGTCTTTCAGCTTTCCGACCGACATCCGGCGGCCTTCCAGCCAACAATCCGGCTCAGGAAAGGGTTCCGCCTGCCCGGCCAGCAGCTCACAGCAGCGCTCCGCCGCGAGCAGAATGCCCCGCCGCAGAATCCGCGGCGCCAGCTCCGGCAGCAGCAGGTTGAACAGCTTCAGGTGGATTCGCCCCCGCCTGGCTTCGGGAACCCGCTCCGGATTGCGGTAGGTGATGCCGTCGCGCAATCCGGCCAGCCGCCCGCCCCGGCGCATGGTTGCCCCGACCAGACCGGGCATCGCCCCGGAGAGGGCCAGAATGGCGCCATCACCAACCAGGGCAGCGGCCGCATCGTCGACCACCTGGTGATTCAGGAAGATGGTGCTGATCCGGCTGGCCTGATAATCGCCGGGAATGCCGAACTGCCTGGCCAGCAGCTCGCGAACGCTGCAACCGACCTCCAGCTCCAGCTCGACCCCCTCCTGCAGCAGCGGAAAGAAGATCGTCTCCTGCCCCGGCGCCAGCTGCAGCTCGAGAGAGAGTCTGTCGGACATTCCCCTTCCTTTATTCCAAATCGTTTGCCGCCAGAACATCCAGGCGGCCACCAGAAAGGTCAAAATCCATTTAACGCTGAGATGGAGAGGCGCAGAGGCGGAGAAAAAAACAAATCTTCGTTTGGTTTCAAAACCAAAATCGAGTTTTGTTTCCTCTGCGTTCTCTCCATCTCTGCACCCTCCGGCAAAAACCACGGACGTGGGCGGAGGCCGCAAGCGACCTCCCCCGTTTATCGACCTACCAGTTGAAAACCGAGTCCAGCTCCTTGTCGGACACCGAAAAGGTCTGGTTGTGCGGCGCGATCGGATCGGTGTAGAAGAAGCGCGGCAGGCGGTCGTCGGCGTTGGTGAATCCGGCCCGCCGGTTGAACTCGCGCTCCGCGGAAAGGATTTTCTTGCCCAGTTCGGCCACTCCGTCGGCGGTCAGCTCGGTGCCGTAGAAGGCATTGATCATGTCGAGAAACGCCTGGAAGGTCTCTTCCTGATCGAGGATCGCGAAGGCGATGAACAGACACATGCCGGTCGAATCGATGGCCGCGGTGGCGATCTGCAGGTTGCGGGAAAGCTCGACCTGGCCTTCGGTGCCCAGCGGGTCGACATCCCCGCCGACCTTCAGGATGTTGGTCGCGATCGCATAGCCGGCGGTGTGATCGGCCCCCATGGTGGTGGTGGCGTAAGTGACGCCGATCCCCTGGATCGGCCGCGGGTCGTAAGCCGGAATCGCCTGGTTCTTGACCACCGGCACCTTTTCGACCCCGAAAACCTTGCCGGTAACCGCCGCTCCGCTGCCGAGGATGCGGCCGAGGGGCGTTCCCTTGCCGACCTCTTCCAGCAGCCTGATGGCGGCCTCGCCGTCACCGAACTCGGCCAGCCCGGCCTGCATGGCGATGCCTATGGTCACGCCCATTTCGATGGTATCGAGTCCGAAATTGTCGTCCATGTAGTCGAGCCTGGCCACGACATCGAGATCATCGATGCCGCAGTGGCCGCCGTGGGACCAGACGGTCTCGTACTCGGGCTGCTTGGTGAGGTAGTTGCCGTCCTTGTCGTTGAAGATGCCGGAGCACTGGATCACGCAGCCGCGATGGCAGCCGTGGGTGGCGACCCCGCCGCGTTTGATCTCCAGCTCGGCCAGGGCCTCGCCGCTCAGTCTGGCGCCGCCTTCGAACACGCCCGAAGAGAAGTTGCGGGTCGGATAGCCGCCGGCTTCGTTGAGCACGTTGGTCAGCACGTTGGTTCCGTAGGCCGGCAGGCCTTCGCCGGTTACCGGGTGCTTGCGCAGCCCCTCGACGAACTTGCGGTTGGCATCGCGGAAGGCCTCCGGATTTTTCGGCGCCCGGGGCTTCTGCCCGGCGTCATCGAGGACAATAGCCTTCACCCTTTTCGAACCCATGACCGCACCGACGCCGCCGCGACCGCAGTGACGGGTGGGACGCAGCTCCGGATCGGTGCAGGCAATGGAGGCAGCGAGCATCAGCCGCTCGCCGGCCGAACCGATCGACATGTAGGCCACCTTGTCGCCGTACTCGCCGCGCAGCTTTTCGATCAGAGGATAGTTGTCGAGCAGTTTCAGGCTGTTATCGACCTCGACCCGCACCTCGTCCGGGGTGACGATGATCTTGTAGAGATCGTCCCCGGCCGGCTTGCCCTCGATAACGATGGCGGCGTAACCGATCCGCGCCAGCACCTGGGCGGCCTGGCCGCCGGCATTCGACTCCTTGATGGTGCCGGTCAGCGGACTCTTGCAGCCGACCGAAAGCCGCCCGGTCATGGCCCCGGTCGAACCGCTCAACATGCCGGGCGCAATCACCAGCTTGTTCTCGGCCCCTAGGGGATGGCAGAGAGGATCGACCTCCCTGCTGACGATCAGTGAGGTAATCGCCCGTCCGCCGAGACCGGCATATTCTCCGACCGGCTCGGTCGTGACTTTCGGACCACCTTCCGCCCCCATGTCGATTCTGACGATCTTGTCCATTTACAACTCTCCTTTGACGCTAAAAAGACCAGTCCCTCTCCTTTCCACCAGGGAGGCGGAGCCGTTTCCGGCCCAACCCATCGGCCCTTCGCCATAGGCAATCCCCTTAGGCAGCCGGGCTCGGAGTCAAACTCTCTTTACATGGGTGTTGAAAAACGTAATGAGGGCGGGCAAGACAAGGCGAAAACGGCTGACAAAGCGCAGTTTACATACCAGTAAATGAGCATTTTGAGGCCGTTTTCAACACCGTATCGCCAACCGCAACAGTTTTCAACAACCTATTAAAGCATGAACAAAACACAAGCATACCTTGAAAATGAGATTTGGCACCTTCGTCGATTAAAATTCCCGCTCTTTACTCAGCGGACCTACCTCCGGCATACTGAGATCTCTCCCGCAGCAAGGAGCACCGATGTCGTTTTCGAATCCCCGCCAGACACAGCCGCCCCCCGCTTTTCGCGACCATCCCGGCAAGCTGTTCGTCGAGCTCACCTCGCACTGCAACCTCGGCTGCGCCATGTGCGTCAAGCAGGCCCCGGGTGGCCGGATCCAGGAGGGGGAGATGAGCGCCGAGACCTTCAGCGCACTGCTGCCGGCCATGAAGCAGCTGGAGGCGCTGGTCCTGAACGGCATCGGCGAATCGCTGCTGCATCCCCGGATCGACGAGTTCATCCGCCTGGCCCGCCGGCAGATGCCCGAACACGGCTGGATCGGCTTTCAGAGCAACGGGCTGCTGCTCGACGAAGCGCGCGCCCGATCCCTGGCGGCGGCCGGCATCGATCGAATCTGCCTGTCGGTCGACGCCAGCTCGCCCGAGGCTTTTCGCACCCTGCGCCAGGGGGGCGAGCTGCAGGCGGTCGAACGGGCCTTCGCCGCCCTGCGGGCCGCGCGGACCGAACGCCCCGGCCTTGCGATCGGCATCGAGTTCGTGCTGATGCGGCAGAATCTCCACCTGCTCTGCGACACCCTGCGCTGGGCCGCCGCCCGGGGGGCGAGCTTCGCTCTGGTCAGCCATCTGCTTCCCTATGACGAAAGCAGCCGCGGCGAGAGCCTCTATCCCGACTGCACCGAAGCGGCCCTGGAGCTGTTCGACCGCTGGCGGCAACGGGGAAAGGCCCAGGGAATCGACATCGAGCGCTACCACCGGGTCGCCTTCAAATTCTCCCGCAGCGTGGATGAGCAGCGGGTCGTCGATCTGGTCGAGGGGATGAAGGCCGAGGCGGAAGAGAAGGGGGTCTTTTTCGATCTGAAAAAGCTGCTGCAAATCGACCGGGCCCTGCTCGACCGGGTGGCCGCCATCTTCCGAAAAGCCGAACGGCTCGCCGCCGAACTCGGCCTCGACCTCGAGCTGCCGGAGATCATCCCCAGAGCCCTGCGCCGCTGTGATTTTATCGAAGACGGCAGCGCCTTCATCAGCTGGGACGGCAAGGTGCATCCCTGCTATTTTCTCTGGCACAGCTACCGCTGCCACGCCAGCGGCTGGGAGCAGCAGGTCCAGGCGCGCAGCTTCGGCCGGGTCGGCGAACAGAACCTGCTGCAGATCTGGAACAGCGCCGAATTCCGCGCCTTCCGCCACAGTGTGCTCGATTACGACCATCCCTTCTGCTACGCCTGCACCCTGGCCCCCTGCGACTATATCCAGACCGACAATTTCGAGCACGACTGCCACCTGCGGACCGAGCCCTGCGGCAGCTGCCTGTGGTGCATGGGCCTGTTCCGGTGCCTCAGATAGCGCCCTTCCTCGCCGGCCGCCAAAAAGGACGCGGCCTGCCATCAAAAGGAGGAATCTCTACCGGACATCACTCATCGAGATAGAGGTCAAAACCTCCGAAGTTGGATTAAACCATCAGTACATGGTGGTTTAGTCCAATGTTGCCAGCATCTCTTTGGCTTTGGCCAGGTTATGAACAGCAATCGCACGGATGCGAACAATATCCTTGCCTTCTGGCATCTGTTCAAGCTTGCGGAGAAAAGCCTGAAGCTCCTCGTGGTTTCCCTTGTACTTGGCTTCATCAAAGGGAATGGAGAAGTCGATCCCCTTCACGTTCCAGGCCTCGGGGAAAAACTTGAAGGGGGCAAAATCCTCCACCCGGCGTTTGTTCTTCGGCTTGATTTCGGTGGTCTTGATATCCAGGAAACGCATCCCTTCGGCATCGGCAACCAGCGTGTAGCTGCCGCGGAAGGGTTCCGCTACATCCTTCTTGCTGGCGTAAACGAACTCGGAATGGGAAACCTGGCTCTTTGAAGCATGACAGCTTTCACAGCTGCGGGCCGCACCCAGGGCGTGGCTCATCTTGTCCATCTGGATCCAGAGCAGAGCCTTGTTGTTGCCGGGCAGGTCGCTGCGGGTGCCGTTGATGATGAAGGCGTCGTTGACATCGGTCAACTCGCGTGCCACTTCAAAGGCCTCCGGTTCACCCAGCTGGGTCTTGCCCTGAATGGTCCGCCTGGGGATGGCCCGGAAACGCAGACCCGACGGCTCGACGTCATCTTTCTGGTTCAAGACCGCCATGGGAAAGGGTTTGACCGGAATCCACCGGCCGGCCGGATTCTTGATCAGGGTCGGCAGATCGCGACTGCCGTAATACTCCTTGTGCTTGGCGTAGGGCGTCTCCACTCCGGCGACATTGCCCGGCCCCCAGAAAGTGAACTGATAGCCGCCAACGGCCTGGATGTGACAGGAAGCGCAATCGACATTTGAATGTTCCGAGCTTTGGACCGCCTCGACGATTTCCTGGTGACATTCATTGCAGGAGTTACGTGCCTCGTCACTGGCCAGATGTCCGAACCGGTGATTGGTCACATTGTGACAGTCGAGGCAACCAACCCCGTTTTGGACATGAACCCCCGGCGGCAAATCCTTGGGAAACGCGTATTCACCACGCATGTATCCCGCCCCCCGGCGTCGATCCATGGGCCCGGCATGGCAGATTGTGGCCCGGCCGCCTCCGTAACAGGACGGGGTTTCCGGCCGTCCGAACAGGTGACGGCCTTCTCCTTTGTAGGGTTTGAAATGACAGTCATTGCAGCCCGCATGGCACTTGTTGCACTGGCGATCGATGGCGGCATTCTGCCGGGCACTGTAAGGGACCGCCGTCTGCTCCGCGAGACGCTCAAAGTTATCGCCGAACCAGGCGCCGCAGTTCTGTGGCCCGGGCAGCCCTTCGGTAAAGCTCTGGAAGGCCCGCTGGTGCTTCAGCAGCCCCTTGGCGGAGCTGTTGTAATCATTTACCTCCTGGGCGTGACACTTGCCGCAGGTACTCTCGGCTATCTTGGGTGAATAGGCGAAGGTCTTCGGGTCGCGGTCATGGTAATAGAGACCCAGCACCTTTTTAACGCCCGCCTTCTTCAGGGTCTCCTTGGCGGGCTTGGGCAGCATGGCGGAAAGCTGGCTGGGGCCGCTCGGTTCAAGGGGGACAAGGCCAACCACACTGCGGTCCAACGCCTCTCCCTTAACGGTTTTCCCCACAGCCATCAGGAACGGTTTCAACAGACCCTGGTGGGCAAGATCCTTGTCCCCGGTCTGGGCATTTCCCTGGTGGCAATCGACGCAAGTAGGTTCACCACCCATGTTGACTTCCCGGTCCACCGCAGCCGGATCAAGATAAAGGGAACCGGCTCCCAACTCGTCCATTTTGGCCCGGTCACCGTGGCATTGTACACAGGATGATTCTGCATCATAAGCCCAGCTGGTCAACGGCAGAAGCAGCACACCCAGCAATCCGACACACCAAACCGACCTTTTCATTTTCTTCCCCATCATTTGCAGCATTTATTCTGGGATATCTTCCACAAGTTATCACGCACCTCAAAGTTTTGCCGGCCACGACCTTTGTGACACTTGATGCGCCGCCGATTCCCCAGCCCGGCCGAAGACTTCACTCTTCGCTCCTGGTTACGACTATGTCTTTATCTCTCTTTATTTCTGGATGGCGAACGACCATAACCGGCTGGGTCGCCATTTTCACGACCCGATCTGCCGTGGTCCCAAAGAAAAAATGTTCAACTTCTCGGTGACCATGTTTGCCCAGCACGATGAGAGAGACTTTTTCCTCTTCGGCTTTTTTCACAATTTCCTCATAGGGAGTTCCAAAAAGAATTGCAATTTCAAAATTGTCAAAATTTTCTGCATTATCATCAATGAACTTATTCATTGCCGCTGTCGCATCTCTCTCAACCTGCTGCTCCAGATGATCAAAAGATACATGGGGCACATAAAAACTTCTCAGATCAACAGGCTTTGACACCACGTGAACCATAATTATTTTCGCATTCAACTTTGCTGCCAAAGTAACCGCAACATCAAAAGCGTATTCCGCATTCGTGGAAAAATCAGTAGCAAAAAGAATTTTTTCAAACCTTTTCATCGGTTATCCTCTTGTAATGTTCTTGTAATGTCTGATGTATTTTGTGGTTAGTATTTAATGGTTCTCAACTGATCATGCCGTTAAGAATCGCCACCAGAGTTATGCCGCTTGCCAGCAACCAAAGGCCAACGCCTTGAGCCAAAGGACGTATCCCGACATTTTTCAGTATCTCCTTTGTCAGCCCGGCACCAATCAGAAACAGGGTAATCACCAGGGCCTGTTTGGAAAATCCGGCCAGTCCGGTCCAGACTTGCCCGAACTGCGGCAACAGGGTACGGATCGCTGCGGCAACAACGAAGCCAATAATGAACAAGGGAACCCTGGCCTTTTTCTCGGACTTGGTCAGCCAGGCCGCGCCAAGTACAAAAGGAATGATCCAGATGGCCCTGGCAAGTTTGACCGTAGTGCCAATGGCAAGAGCTTCAGAACCGTAGGCAGCTGCCGCCCCAACAACACTGCTGGTATCGTGAATGGCCAGTCCCGCCCATACCCCGAATTGCTGCTGGCTGAGGTGCAAGAGGTGGCCGAAGAAAGGAAACACCAGAAGGGCCACAGAGTTCAGCGTGAAAACTGTAGCCAAAGCCAGAGCCGCTTCATCATCCTTCGCCTTGATGACCGGAGCCATGGCAGCGATGGCGCTCCCGCCGCAGATGGCGGTCCCAAAAGAGATAAGGGTGGAGGTATTTTTTTCCGTTCTGAAGAAACGGCCCAGTATCGTACCGACCAGTAGCGTTAAAGAGATGCCGATAACCGTATAGAAAATCGAACTCTTGCCCACCTGCCAGACCTGTCCGAGACTCTGTCCGAAACCGAGCCCCACCACCGATAATTGCAGCAGTTTCCTGCTCCAGTTCGAAGATCTCTGGGGCCAGGGATTGCCGAGGAGCAGACTGAACATTATCCCGGCGATCAAAGCATGAGCCGTACTGACCATTGGGAAAGCACACGCCGCCAGCAGTACCAGGAACAAGATTTTTTTTAAATTTATACCTACCATCTGCAATCACTCCCTTCGAGTTGCTCGACCCAGGTCGCTCTCAACCTCTTTCCGCATAAGCTTCTCTTTGCTTGCAGCTAAATGCTGTCCGACAAAATATGCTTCCTTTTATCTCAAGTCCAATATATAGTTTTCGTTATTGATATCAGTAAAAATGATAAAGGGGGGGGGACACAAATGGGCATCACACTCAGGCAGCTGGAAGCATTTGTCGCGGTCGCCCGGGAAGGAAACGTCACCCGGGCCGCCGACACCCTGCGGCTTTCGCAGTCGGCGGTCAGCATGTCACTGGCCGAACTGGAGAGGCAGCTGGGAGAGAGGTTGTTTGACCGTCGCGGCAAGCGGCTGGTGATGAACGACCAAGGGCGGGTGCTGATCCCCAAGGCGGCGGATGTCCTTTTCCGGGTGCGGGAAATCGACGCCCTTTTCAGCGGACCGGAGCAACAGCTGGCCGGCCTGCTGCGCGTCGGTGCCAGTTCGACGATCGGCAACTACCTGATGCCGCGCATCCTGGGGGCCTTTACCTCGACCCACCCCAGGGCGCGGCTTTCGCTCGATGTCGGCAACACGGAACAGATCGTCCAGGAACTGCTCCGCTTCACCATCGACATCGGCTTCATCGAAGGCTTCTGCCACCGGCCCGACATCGAAACCATTCCCTGGCGACAGGACCGTCTGGCCATCCACGCCGGAGCCGAACATCCCCTTGCAAGAAAAAGGAACATCGACATCCACGACCTGATGCAGGCCAGGTGGATATTGAGAGAGCAGGGTTCGGGAACGCGGGAAGTCTTCGAAAACGCCCTGGCGGGAAAGATGGACGGCATCAGGGTTTACCTGGAGCTGGGAAACACCGAGGCGATCAAGGAGGCGGTGGAGGCGGGGCTCGGCATCAGCTGCCTGTCCCTGCTGGCCACCCGGCGGGCGCGGCAGAGCGGCGCTCTGGTAGCCCTGAAGACCCCGTTTCTCGACTTGCGGCGCAACTTCTACCTGCTGCTGCACGGCGAGAAATACCGCAGCAGGCTCCTGCGCCGCTTTATCACCTTTTGCCAGGACTATCCGGCCAACGGCGACGATTCGGCGGATTCCGCCACCGGCTGAAAAAAAAAGCGCCCGGCTCCGTCCGAAGGCGGGGCCGGGCACTCGACTGCCAGCAGGCCGCCGGGCCGCTGCCGTCCCGGCGGCTCTTTCGCTCAGGCAACCACTTCCGCCCTGGCTATGCGGTCGAACGTCAGGCGGCCATCGGCCACGTCGACCCGGACGATGTCGCCCGGCAGGTACTTGCCGGCGAGGATCTCCTGCGCCAGGGGGTTCTCCAGCTGCTGCTGGATCGCCCGCTTGAGCGGCCGGGCGCCGTAGACCGGATCGAAGCCGGCTTCGCCCAGCTTGTCGAGCGCCGCCTCGCTGACCTCGAGCTGAAGCTCGCGGGCGGCCAGCCGACGCCGCAGATGGTCGATCTGGATGTCGGTGATGGCGCGAATCTGCTCCCGGCCCAGGGGATGGAAGACGACGATTTCGTCGAGCCGGTTGATGAACTCGGGCCGGAAGTGCTGACCGACGACCTCCATCACTGCCGCCTTCATCCGCTGGTAGTTCTCCTCGCCGGCCAGCTCCTGGATGAGCTGCGAACCGAGATTGGAGGTCATCACCACCACGGCGTTGCGGAAATCGACGGTCCGCCCCTGGCCGTCGGTGAGACGGCCGTCGTCGAGCACCTGCAGCAGCACGTTGAAGACGTCCGGGTGCGCCTTTTCGACCTCGTCGAGCAGAATCACCGCATAGGGACGCCGCCGCACCGCCTCGGTCAGATAGCCCCCCTCGTCATAGCCGACGTAGCCGGGAGGCGCACCGATCAGCCGGGCCACCGAGTGCTTCTCCATGAACTCGGACATGTCGATGCGGATCATCGCCTCCTCGGTATCGAAGAGGAATTCGGCCAGCGCCTTGCACAGCTCGGTCTTGCCGACCCCGGTCGGACCGAGGAAGAGGAACGAGCCGTTGGGCCGGTTGGGGTCGGAGAGTCCGGCCCGCGCCCGGCGGATGGCGTCCGCCAC
This sequence comes from Geothermobacter ehrlichii, assembly GCF_008124615.1. Classification (NCBI taxonomy): domain Bacteria; kingdom Pseudomonadati; phylum Thermodesulfobacteriota; class Desulfuromonadia; order Desulfuromonadales; family Geothermobacteraceae; genus Geothermobacter; species Geothermobacter ehrlichii. The sequence goes on along the minus strand of NZ_VNIB01000003.1, from coordinate 12,100 downwards.
CGCCTTCACCGCCTCCTGCTGGCCGATCACCCGCCGGTGCAGGGCCTCTTCCATCTTGAGCAGTTTCTCCCGCTCGCCCTCGAGCATCTTGGAGACCGGGATACCGGTCCAGCGCGAAACGATCTGGGCGATCTCCTCGTCGGTCACCTTGTTGCTCAGCAGCCTGAATTCCTGCCGCTCGGCCTCCTGCGCCTTCTGCAGTGACTTTTCCAGTTCGGGGATGCGGCCGTACTGCAGCTCGGCCAGCCGCTCCAGATCGCCGGCACGGCGGGCGGCGTCCATTTCCAGCCGCGCCCGCTCCAGCTCTTCCTTGAGCTGCGCCGTCCCCTGCAGGGCCGCCTTTTCCGCCTTCCAGATCTCCTCCAGGTCGGCGTATTCCTTCTCCAGCCGCTCGATCTCCTCCTCGAGCTTCTTCAGCCGCTCCAGAGAGGCGGCGTCGGTCTCCTTCTTCACCGCCTCCCGCTCGATCTTCAGCTGTACCAGCCGCCGGTCGAGACGGTCCATCTCCTCGGGCAGCGAATCGATCTCCATGCGCAGCCGCGCAGCCGCCTCGTCGATCAGGTCGATGGCCTTGTCAGGCAGCTGCCGGTCGGAGATGTAGCGATGCGACAGGGTCGCCGCCGCCACCAGCGCCGGGTCGGTGATCTCGACGCCGTGATGCACCTCGTAGCGCTCCTTGAGACCACGCAGAATGGCGATGGTGTCCTCGACGCTCGGTTCGTCGACCAACACCTTCTGAAACCGCCGCTCAAGGGCGGCATCCTTTTCGATGTACTTGCGGTACTCGTCGAGGGTGGTGGCGCCGACGCAGTGCAGTTCGCCGCGCGCCAGGGCCGGCTTGAGCATGTTGCCGGCGTCCATGGCCCCTTCGGCCTTGCCGGCGCCGACCATGGTGTGCATCTCGTCGATGAAGAGGATGATCTGTCCCTCCTGCTGGGACAGCTCCTTGAGCACCGCCTTGAGGCGTTCCTCGAACTCGCCCCGGTACTTGGCGCCAGCAATGAGCGACCCCATGTCGAGGGCGAGCAGCCGTTTGTTCTTCAGCCCCTCCGGCACCTCGCCATTGACGATACGCTGGGCCAGTCCCTCGACGATGGCGGTCTTGCCGACGCCGGGCTCGCCGATCAGCACCGGGTTGTTCTTGGTGCGGCGCTGCAGCACCTGGATGGTGCGACGGATTTCGTCGTCACGGCCGATGACCGGATCGAGCTTGCCCTGCTCGGCCCGGGCCGTCAGGTCGATGGTGTACTTCTCCAGCGCCTGCCGCTGGTCCTCGGCGTTGGCATCGTTCACCGTCTGGCCGCCGCGCATCGCCTCGACCGCCCGTTCGAGCGCCTCCCGGGTGGCGCCGGCCTGGCGCAGAATCTCGCCCAGCGTTCCCTGGTCCTCCACCGCCGCCAGCAGAAAGAGCTCGCTGGCGATGTACTGGTCCCGACGCTTGCGGGCCAGCTTTTCGGTCTGGTTGAGCAGTCGGCTCAGCTCATTGGAGGCATAGACGTCACCGGCGGCGCCCTGCACCCGCGGCAGCCGCTCCAAGGCCTCGTTCAACCGCGAGCGCAGCCGGTGCAGATCGACGCCGGCCTGCATCAGCAAAGGCCGGGCGGTACCGTCCTCCTGATCGAGCAGGGCGCTCATCAGGTGCAGCGGCTCGATGAACTGATGGTCACGCTCCACCGCCAGGCTCTGGGCCTCGGCCAGAGCCATCTGAAACTTGCTGGTCAACTTGTCCATTCGCATAGATATCACCTCGCTGTCGCGAATTTCGCATTCTGAAAAAGAATACGTCAGCTCCGGGGGGATACAAGGCGCATCGGCCTGAAAGGGATTGCCCCCGGCACCGGCTGTCATTTTCAAGGGGCATGCCAGCCGGCCGGCCGCAAAACAGCGGGTTTTCACGAATGGAGTCAGCCATTTCAAACACTTGCGACGTCGCAATCGCTCAAGGTCCAATGTCGTGCGACAAGTATGAGCACCCGTGACCACAGGCGGCGGCCCTGGCGACATCCTCTCCGGGGTACCGGCAGAGTCGCCCGCCGATTCGACAATCGGGTAGAATAGAAATAGAGGCGCCCCCGTTTGACGGAGCGCCCCCCTCGGCCTGGGCGGTCCCCCCTGGCACTACGACCCGAGATCCTGCGGCAGGACCAGGCCCCCTGGATTGACGGACCCGTCGGACTGCCGGCCAAACAAAAGGAGATAAGACCATGACAGAACGTGACTTTCGGCAACTGTGCGCCAAGACCCCGGTCGGCACCCCCCTGCTGTTCAGCAACAGGGACATCCAGGTCAGGGGCACCTTTCTCGGCTGCGACAAGGACACCATCCTGATCGAGGTCAATGGCTATGTGTCCTTCTGGCCCCGTGAGGTCTGCGACCTACGCTCGACCGACTACCCGGTCCCTTCCTATTCTTGAGCCGTCCGCGAAACAGAAGAGCCTGCCGGATGGTAGGCAGGCTCAATCAAAAACCCGGCCGCAATGACGTCAAGGTTAAGATTGACAGGTAATTCAGACCAACGTAAAAAGAGTCCAATGTTTTCTATGGAGGGAAAACTTGGACAAGCACATATTCTGGGTCGGCCTGGTCATCACAGCGGCCATTGCGTGGGGCATACATTTCTTTGCCCCAAAGGACACTCGCCCGCAGACACCTCCCACCCAGGCACGGCAGCCCATGCCTCCCCGACCGCAGGTTGTAAACAACCCCGGTGCCACCACTTCAAACAGGCCCGCCGCACAACCCGAAATCTCTGAGGATCAAATCTACCGCTGGGTTGACGAGAAAGGGGTGACCCACTTCTCGAACCGACCTACTGCCAATGCCGAACCGGTGAACCTCAAGCCTCTCAACACAATCTCTATCCCCGAATCCGAACAGGCCCGTATCGATGCAAGGAGGGCGCAGGAGACCCGAAACTACCTGGCCCGTGCTCAGTCGAAAGTGCTACCCCAAAAATCCCATGCGTCCGCCAGGCGAACCTATGTCATAGAACGGACCAGCGCCGAGCAGAAGCCTAAGCACGTCGAGTTGAGCGGCCGGATATCCGGTGGACCCAAATGTAGGAAATTGCACCTGACCATCCAGGCGCGCAGTGACCGGGGCGGCGCCGTGTATGCCCGCACAATGGTGCGTAATGCCGGTGGGAGTTTCGGGTCGAGGCTTTTTGAGGCCAAAGCGAGGAACTATTGGGATGGGAACTATCCCAAACCGGCATGGAAAATTACACGTATAGACTTTACCTGCCTCGACTAGGAAATTGGCCGTTCCTGGGACCGGAATACCGTTCTTGAAATCGACTTCCGGGGATTCCGACACCGGGTGGGAGCCGCGGCTATGGCCAACCTGTCAAGCCCGGCCTCTTGCGTATTCAGGCGATTATCTACCCGAGCAGGTTGCGCATCCCCAGCTCTTTGGCCCACTGGCGGGCCTGGCACAGCTCGGCGCGGGTCGGGCGGCGATCCAGGGGCGGGTACTGGTCGGCACGGTAGCAGGGGCGGTACTGGTCCATCAGGTTGATGTGGACATCCGGCGACAGCTCGCCGGCGACAAAACGCAGCAGTTCGTCGGTGCCGGCAGCGTTGTCGGGCAATATCAGGTGGCGGATCAGCAGCCCGCGCCTGGCGATGCCGGTCGGGCCGCACTGCAGCACCCCGACCTGGCGGTACATCTCGGCAAGGGCGGCGCGGTTAACCTCGGCGTAATCGTTCACGCCCAGCCAGGGGGCGGCCTTCCGTGAATCGGCGAACTTCATGTCGGGCAGATAGATATCAACGATGCCGTCGAGCAGTTGCAGGGCCGCGAGGCTGTCATAGCCGCCGCTGTTGTAGGCGATGGGAATCTTCAGGCCCTGTTCGACCGCCAGCGGCAGGGCGCCGAGAATCTGAGCGACGACGTGACTGGGTGAGACCAGGTTGATGTTGTGGCAGCCGGCCCCCTGCAGAGCCAGCATCATCGCCGCCAGTTCTTCGGGGCCGACCAGGCATCCCTCACCCCTGTGGCTGATCTCCCAGTTCTGGCAGAAGACGCATTTGAGGTTGCAGCGGCTGAAGAAGATCGTGCCTGATCCGCGGCAACCGACCAAAGGCCGCTCCTCGCCAAAGTGCGGGCCGTGGCTGTAGACACGCAGCTTCGGACCCGTGCGACAGAAACCTTCGGTACCAAGACGCCGATTGATGTGGCAGCCCCTGGCGCAGAGGTCACAGGACTCCAGGTGCCGCAGGGCTTCTTCGGCCCGGCACTGCAGCTCCTCGATCCCCAGTTGCAGGTACGCAGGTTGCCAGTTTCCGCTCATGATTTGACTCCCCCTGGTGAGGGATTGCCAAGAGTTTCGCCCGAATCCATAAAGCAAACCTGTGCAACTTCGGGATATTGTCCTTGACATTCAAAGACCCGGGTGATCATGCGAAGATCAAGCAGGGGGATGAAATCGTCTTCAAAGGAATTCGGACCCGCATACAGGCAGGTGACCGCGAGATCCCTGTGTGCATCAATGGCCATGAGATCATGGCCCTGCTGGATGTCTCCCATCAGCAACGCCAGCATCTTCTGGCCGGGGGAATTCTCAATTTCGAGCGCCAGAGCCTCGACACATCTCCCGGAGAAAAAACGGCCCGCATAGCGTCAAAACGCTGTGCGAGCCATCGTCCCTCCTAGATCATGGGACCCTGCTTCGGATGTTGCAGGTCCTTGCAGCTGTTAAAGTCCCAGCAGCGGGTCTGCCCCTGGGCGGTTTTGACCAGCATGTGGCCTGTTTTCAAAACGCAGCCGGTAATGATCCCTTCCTCGTTACTGTCCGGATGACATACAAAGGCGTCATTTCCAGCTTCGACTTCGGCACATAGATATTCATATCTGCTACGTTGCATTTTGCGCTCCTTTCCATTCCTTCGGAGTATCTCTCCGTTACACTCAGGATAAACCGGAATGGGGGTGCGCGTATAGACTTTTCCTGTTGGTTGTCCCGAAAAAGCAATATCCATCAAGGACCATGCGTTTGTCCTTTCTTCCCGTCATGGGGGCATGCTGTTTCAGATCTTACCAAGGTCCGCCCCCTGTGGTCAGCACGGGACTTAACTGATCGCGCCACGAACCTCCTATCAGGCAGAAAGCATCAGCGCCGCATACCGGTTGCCTCGATCAATCCGGTCGGCTTGCCGAAGACAACCACCTCCCAGACCAGCGCCAGGGCCGGCTGCAGCAGCAGGAAGAGCCCGGCCAAAGTCGCCGGGACATGCTGGATCGCCGAGGAGAGCAGCAACCAGCCGATGGTGGTGCTGAGCAGGCCGGCGTCGAGGATGGCGAAGAGGGAACCTCCGGTTGGAAATGCCAGCGAGGGCCGATCAAGGGAACGTTGTTTAATTGTTGAACAGGTCCATTCTACTCCGCACAAAAATCAAAAGGCCACTTCGCTTTTTGTCGAAGTGGCCTTTTCAGCGTCTTCCCATGTCCCCCTCCCATGAAAAGGCCCTCTGTCAAATAGAATCTGAGGGCGCACTTGCAGCGTTTTCTCTGTCCAACAGCGGACAAAGAGATGGTTCGTTAACCTCCCATTCGGGCTCTGATGCCCATCATTCCGGTTCAAATCCGGCGTCCCAATCTCCAAGGGATCGCTTTTCCCCAAGGGGCATGCGGGCTTTCCGGGCGTACGCCTTCACCTGGCTGGCAAAGGTCTCGATCTTGAGGCTGCGGGTGTTCGTGACCGAGCCGTCGTAGTTCGCATCGTACACGGGCTTGGTGATCTCTGGGTTGTGGAGGAGCGTGCTGACCACCTTGCTCGGCATGCAGCCGAAAGGTCCGATGTTCACGATCCCGTGCAGATTCGGGTTGTGCTGAATCTCCCGTATCAGGCCCCATGACAGGATGAGCTCTCCCTTGATATGGAACGGGACCTTGTTCGTGGCCGCGGCGATCGTATCCTCGATGTGGGGGTCCTCCAACCAGCCTTCGAGGCTCCTGAACGGCTCCTGGAGTTTCCTGAGCCTGTGCGGCATCCACCAGCGCTTGAGGCGCGCGTCGATCTGGTGCCGCCTGTAGCTCAGGCGCCTCAGCACCTGCCAGGGGTTGCGGCATCGCTCCCAGGTCTTCCTGTCCCATAGGTACTCGTAGTTGGCATACTGGATCCACTCGTTGGTGGGCGCGAGGTAGGTGCGGATGCCGCACTGCTCGAGTCTGTCGATCAGAGACTCGTTGATGAACCGCTCGCTTCTCACGTAGATTTCGCCGAACATGCCGACGTTGGCGATGTCCGCCTCTTTTTCGGGATTGCGTGGGACGGCGGCAAAAGCTTTCGCATAGCGGCGGAGGATATCCTCAATCCCCTCTTGCTTGGCCCGTACCGCGAAGAACGAGTCGCCGCTTTTCTCCAGCACCATGACCACCTCGGCGACCGCCTTGTGGTAAAGCGCCGTCACCTCTTCGGGGTTCTCCGCAACGGGTCGCACGATGCGCTTCGCCTTCTGGAGCGTGTCCGTGGCACAGATGCCATCGTAGGCGAGGAGCACAGTCCTGAACGCGTCCCAGGCGTCCTTGAAGATATCGACGTAGTTGTTGAAGTCACCCGAGCAGAGCATGCGGACCGGGATCCCGAGCTCCTCGTAAATGCGCTTGTAGCCCTCGTTGTACTGCCCGAAACGGCAGGGGCCGGAGGCAAAAGGATCGTAAAAGATGACGTCCTCCGCCCGGATCTCCCGGTCGAAGGTCCTGACCTCGTCCGGCAGAACCTGGTACCGCTTTTTGTCCGAGGTCAAGAAGAGGAGTTTGTCGCCAAGAGTGGTCTGATACGGTACGCACTCCTGGCCGGAGCTGTAGCGCTTGCCCAGGGCGAGGCTTTCCGGCGAGGTGCGCGGGAGCACGACCGCTTCCAGGCCTCGCGAGCGGAAGATCGCCGCGAGCGCGAACGTCGCGTCGTCCATGTAGCAGAAGGTGAGGACGCGGCCCCGCCCAACCTCTTTGCCTGAGATCTCGAACTTGTGGGCGGGTTTCTTCTGCTGTTTTTCCCTCGCGCGCTTGCGGACGGACTCGAGGGTGCTCCGATACGAGTCGTAGAAGGCCTCGATGCGGGTAATGATCCCGGCGTCGGCCGTATGCTCGTCGAGCTCGATCTCCAGGTAGGGTCTCTCGCCCATGACATGCCGGACCTGCTTGCGGATGAAGGAGTCCGGCCCGCAGCCGAAGTTGGTGATCCAGATCGGGATCAGCCCCTCATGCTCCGCGGCGTAGCGGAACGCGGAGAGGATCCGCTCGCCGCTTTTCCAGTACATGTTCGACAGGTCCTCGACAAGCGGTATCTCCTCAAGCGGCAGAAATTCCATGGGGATCGCCGGATGACCGAGGCGCTGGAGCTTCAGGGCGATGTCGAGCGACAGACCCGGATCGCAGCTGTTGTAGGCGCGGCCGATGACCAGAAAGGCGGGGTGCTCGGGGCCGAGCTCCTTAAGGACGGTCTTTCCGAGTTCCACGATGTGCTTCCGGGTTTTGCGCATCGCCTCGAAGCCCTTCTCCAGTCCCTTTTGCACGCGGCGTTTCGAGATGCCGAGCTCCTCGGTGAGGTATTCCTCGAGCTCGAACATCTGGTGCCCTTGGCGCTGGAACTCGCAGACGGGCCTGAGGAGCTTCACCCCCCGGGCTTCAAAATCGAACGCCTCGCCGATGGCGATCGGCAGGCATTGGGTCCAGAGACACGCGTACGGAGTCGTCCGCGGGTTCCTTTTTTCGTAAGTGATGAGGTGCGGGATGAAAATATAATCCGGCTTGGGCTCCTGCTCGAGGAGCTCCTGGACAGCCCCGTGGGCGGTACGGATCGGTACGCAGTAGTCGGAAAGTGAAGTGGCCGCGCCCCGCCCGATCGTGGTCTTGGTGGTGGCGCCCGAAAGGACCACCTCGAAACCGAGTTCCGTGAAGAGGGTCGTCCACAGCGGGAAATGTTCACCCCACATGGACATCGCCCGCGGAATGCCGATGCGCTTGCCGTTCGGGTTTTGGGGTTTGAGGGGCTGGTCGAAGAGGATCCGGTTGCGCTGGTCGTGGTAGGAGTCCGCCTGTTTGGTTCTACCCCGACCCTGGTTCAGGTTCATCTCGTCGCAGCGGTCGCCGTAGAAGATCATGCGCTGGCACGTGGCGGGCTGGCCGTCTGGGCCGGCAACGGTCTCCCTGACTTTGACCACCTGGAGTTCGCAGCGGTTCGGGCACTGGCGGCATGAGCGTTCTTCGGATTCATACGGCTTGTTGATCGCCTCGAGCATCCCACAAAACGGCGTCCGGTAGCCCGGGTTTTCGGCGAGCTGCTCCTTGACGTAGTCCTTGGCCAGGCATGCGGCGCCCACGGCGCCCGTGACCTCGTTGTGGGGGGTGACCCACACGGGCTTGTTCAGCACCTTCTGGAAGGCGAGAACCACCGCCCTGTTGAAGGCGGTGCCGCCCTGGAAGAAGATGTTGCCCTCGATGTCACGTCCTTCGACGACGCGGTTGAGATAGTTGTGGGCCACGGAGTAGGCCAGGCCGGCGACCAGATTCTCCCTGGGCTCACCCGAGCCGGACAGGCTGTCCAGCACCGACTCGATGAAGACCGTGCAGCGGTCGCCGAGGTTGGCGGGGCGCTCGGCCGAGAGGGCGATCCTGGCGAACTCCTCCTTGACGTTGAGCGCCAGTTTTTCGGCCTGCTCCTCGAGGAACGAGCCGCAACCTGCGGCGCAGACCTTGTTCATGGTGTAGTCGCGCACGCCGCCATCAGGGTTGAGCTTGATGTACTTGGAGTCCTGGCCGCCGATTTCAAAGATGGTGTCGATGTGCACGCCCAGCGGCTTGGCGAGTCGCACCGCCCCGGTCGCCTGGGCGGTGATCTCGTTGCGGATGCAGTCGGCGGGGAGGAAATGACCGGTCATGAAGCGGCCGGAGCCGGTGGTGGCGACGCCGGCGATCTCGATCCGCCTCTCCACGGCGGCGACCTTTTCTTCGAGCGGGCCCCTGATACCGAGCTGCGAGGCGAGGTCTTCGACCATGTCCACAAGGCCCTTTTTCACCGCCTCGATCGGTCTGCCCATGGTGGGTCCGTAATACTTGGCGAGGACCTGCTCGCTCCCTTCTTCGAGGAGGACGACGTTGGTGCTCACCGAGCCGATATCGATTCCTAGGTAGGCCCTGAGCCGCGGGCCGCCGGGCACAAGGTCGCACGTCACTGAGGAGACCTCGCCCTTTTCGGCCCGGAAGTCCTCGGTGAGCTTTTCCCATACGTGGTGCGTAGTGCCGTTTCGGGTCTCCCGGTCGAGGTCGGTCGGGTCGAAGGGGGTGCGTGTGCCTGCCAGCGCCGCTCCGATCGCGCCCGCGGCGTATCCGAACTGGTGGCGGAAGAGCTGGTTCGGTGCAAGGCCGAGCTGGGTCGCCAGGCAGTGACAAAGGGAGGTGTTCTGCGAGAGCCCCCCCTGGAAGGCGAGGATGCCCCGGAACCCTCTCAGGCGCTGCTGGATGATGGTCGCCTTTATGTTGTTGGCCATTGACTCGTGGAGTCCGCCCACGATCGCGGCGACGGACACCAGTTTCTGCTGCTGGTGTATCATGTCGGACTTGGCGAAGACGGAGCAGCGGCCTGAAATGGGGACGGTCTTGCCGGAGCGGATCGCCTCGAGTCCCAGGGTCGGAAAGTGCCTGGCGGGGTTGGAGTCGTCGTCGATCTCGAGGATGAGCCGCTTGGCCTGTACGTCGAGGAAGTTCCCCGAGCCGGCGGCGCATTCGGGATTCATGGCGAAGTCGCAGATGCGCCCCTCCCTGTCGACTTTGAAGAACTTGATCTCCGAGCCGCCGCCGTCGATAACGGCTTCGACCTCGGGGTTCAGGCTCCTGGCCCCGGCGGCCTGGGCCTCGACCTCCGCCACGAATGAGGTCGACGGCCAGGCCAGGTGCAGAACCTTGCCTGTCGAGCCGGTGACGTTTACCGCCTGTACGTCGTAGCGGCCGAGGAGTTCCCGAAGCAGTGCCCGGGCAGTCTGCTCGTAGTTGTTGTGATGCCTCCGGTAGGGAAGAACTTCGATGATCCCGCCTGTGCCGGTGTCGACGGTGACGATCTTCACGCCCGTTGAGCCCGAGTCGAGGCCAATGACCACGGGGCGCTTCTTCGCTTGAGGCATAATTCCTCCCTGGGTGGATAGGAAAATCGGGACGGTAGATTCTATTCGTAAGTGTACCACTCACAAATTGAGCTAAAAAGCAGGACATGATGAGATTTCTGGTAGGACGTGGGTAGAGTAGAGAGCAGGTCTCAGCAGCTTCAGGTTCGGCCTATCCGTTGCCGTCCCTTTCGTCTGACGGTGCCTAAAGAGCCTTTTCGTGGCGGCCTTGACCAGCCATCCCTCATCAAGCCGTGCTTGCGGTTTTCCCGCACACGGCCTTCCGATGTTCTTCACCGCGGGGCATGCGCCCTCGTCCAGCCTGCTGTCGTCGGCACTTTATAAAGTCCATATTTCACGGCGAATTCGGGGGGCATAATACCGATTTTCCCCCCACCTTTAACTCAATGGGTGTCGTTTCCGCAGGCATCAAAGCCCTAGCCTACACATAGACAACATTCAGTCGCGCATGTTCACGGGACCTCGGCTTCTTGCGAATGCGGATTTCCACATCGCGATCGAGCGACGTCATGGCCATAATCAACCGCTCGAGGGAGAAGTCTTCCAGCCTTCCGTTCATGATCAGCGACACCTTGGGTTGGGTCATGCCCAAAACCTCCGCCGCTTCCTTTTGCGTCATGTGGCTCTTGGTGATGATCTGCATAATCAGCTGGGCGATCGGGTCACTTTCGGGGACGTTGTTTAATTGTTGATACGTCTGACTGCACCGCAAAAAACAAAAGGCCACTTCGCTTTTTGTCGAAGTGGCCTTTGCAGCGTCTTCATCTCATGCTCCCCCCAAGCAACAATTCCAGTCGGTTATGGCACAGGCAAAACGGGACTTTCAACAAATGCTCATCAGTGCCGCAATACCAGCGTCCCGCACCCGCCCTCCTGCTGCCGGCGCCAGCGGTTGGCGCGGCGCACCTGTATGCCGGCGGCGCGCAGGCGGGTGTGGATGGCGTCGATGCTCTCCTGCGGCGGGCTGCGAAAGGGGCTGTCCGGCACCGGGTTGCAGACCAGCAGGTGCAGGGTCAGCTCGGGGTGGGGCGCCAGGCGCCTGGCGAGCCGGTCAAGCTCTTCGGCGGAATCGTTTTCCCCGGCGAGCAGCAGATAGTTGATGCCGATCCGGCGCCGGTTGCGGCGCGACAGGCGCGGCAGCTCGCGGTCGAGCAGCTCCCAGAGGGCATCGTAGTCGGGGCCGCGCGGCACCAGGCGCCGGTGGGTGGCGGTAGAGCCGGCATGAAGGGAGAGCATCAGGCCGTTGTGGGGCAGACGTAGCGCCTCGCGCAGCTTTGCCAGCGGGGTGCCGGTGGTGGTCAGCGACACCGGCAGCTGCCTAGCACGGCAGGTCTCGATGAAGCGGCGGACGGTAGCCAGGTTGTGCAGCGGCTCACCGATGCCGGAGAGGGTCAGGCGCCGTGGCGCCAACCCCAGATTTCGCGCCTGTTCGACCTGCTGCTCCAGCTCGGCCAGGGTCAGGTTGCGGCGCAGGCCGCCCCGCCCCGAGGCGCAGAAGGGGCAGCCGAGGGCGCAGCCGGCCTGACTCGAGATACACAGGGTGCCGCTGGCGTACCAGACCGCCTCGACCCTGAGGCCGTCGGCGAGGGCAACCGCGAAGCGCTGATTGGGGGTCTCTTCCATCACGCAGGGGATCGGTTCAGAATGCCGCACCATCATAGCAGCTCCAAGCAACCCTGTGTTCGACAATCTCTACCCGGCCGAAAGACAACCGGCCGGCAAGAGGGACGAACCCTTTTCGCCCTTCCCGTTGAAGGGCGAGGGATTTTTCGTCAGATCAAGACGGACACCGATGAGCGCGGAGGCGTACCTGTACGGTACGCCGCACAAGTGAAGAGGTGACCAACGCTTAAGCTGACGGAAAAGAACCGCCTCCCCAGGCAAAAAAAAGGTTCATCGTAGATTTCCGGGGAACGCGGCGCGGATTTTAAGGAAGAAGTAAGCCTCGTCTCGGAAACCATAAGCCATTCGCTTGATGACCT